>DATDAJ010000130.1:0-12954 GCA_036525475.1 Candidatus Udaeobacter sp. | reverse complement strand
TTCAGCATCTGCGGAGTATCCACATCCTGCCACCAGGCGTCTTCTATATCGATGGCTCGGACATTGTTATCGCTGGCCATCAATTGAACTGCGTCAGCCAGGCTGCAATCGCTCCGGCTGCTGCCGGACTTCGCCCGCTCGAGATAGTCGAAGGTTTCGACGGGACAAACGAACAAGCCGGTATCAATCGCATCGTAGTGCCGCAGGTTTTTCCCGATATCGGCGATCCTATCTCCGCTGGTTTGCACTTTCATCGCGTCTTCCAAATCGAAAATGGAATCGAGTTTTCGATCTACAGCGATGTTGAGGAAACCCGGTTCAGAAGAATCAAGCAAATGATTGACCACGGCATCGTCGAAAAGATGGTCGCTCATCGTGAGAAGAAAGGGTTTGCTGACGTGGCCAGCGGCGGCAAGGAGCGAGATGCCATTTTGTTTTTGCCAGTCGCGGTTTTCGATAAAGGACGCGCTGAGGCCGGAAGGAATCAATTGCTTGACCTGCCCGATCATGCGCGCGCTTTCGTAGCCGACCACAAAGTTGACGCGCGTGATCCCTGCGCGGATCAGGGTATCTAACGCGTACGAAATCAACGGACGGCCAAGCACTGGGACGAACGGCTTTAAGAAGGTGCTGTCCGATCCGCGTAGACGCGAGCCCTCGCCGGCCATCAGGATGACCGCTTCAGAAATAGCAATCATATCTGATAATATCTCTTCAATCCCCACAACCGAAGGCGTTGCGGAAGAAATCTGAAGATCAATGGCGCAATCTTCGATTGGAACATATCGCCGACTGTGACCCGCGGGGGCGGACGAACAGCGCTCACTAATCTGAGAACATGTTTTGCGACCAGATCCGGGGCGGGCGCGCTTTTCATGTTGCGCTCGACGACTTCCCAAGTCCTCGCGACTTTTATGTCGTAGCGGGGATTAGTCTTGGTGCTCTTGATCACGCCCTGATTAAATTCCGTGCGGATGTCTGCCGGCTGAAGATCCACAACGTGCACGCGGGAATTGCCGAGCTCGAGCTGGATCGACATGGTAAAAGATGCTAGGGCCGCTTTCGCGGCGTTGTAAGCCGCCATGAACGGCACCGGAAGTCGGGAAGCTAACGAAGTGACATTAATGACTAAACCTTCACCACGTGCCTGCATGTGGCGCAGTGCGAGTTGCATCAGTTGGATTTGGCCGAAAACGAGAATTTGAAACTGGCTCGCAATCGTTTCCATGGGAAGAAACTCAGCAGCGTCAAAATGACCTGCGCCGGCGTTGTTGATCACAACGTCGAAGTAACTAGCTTCCGCAAGCGCGGAGTTGAATGCGTGTTCGACGGAGAGTCGATCAGTAAGATCGAGACGCACCGGATGGCATCGCGGCATTTTGGGGATCCGTTCCAAATTGCGTGATGTACCCCATACCTCATGACCTTCATCCACAAGTAATTTGGCAATGGCCAGGCCAATGCCCGAACTCGCACCGGTGAGAAAGACTCGCCTCATCACGTTGGTTTGGCCAAGCGTCTGTAGCGCAACCATCCAACGCCGAAAATTGCGAGGAAGACAAGACCAGCCATGACTTGTCCAGCGATCCCTTCCAGAAACAAGCGACACAACAACGCCGGGACGATAGCTATGATTGCGGTAAGGATCGGTGGACGGATGCTACTCCACGGATTGCGCCATCGAAAGACCAGCCGCAGCACGCCGTAACGCAAGATCCCTTGGATTACGTAGGGCAGCAGAATGCCAAACGCCGCGCCGGTCACTCCGAATCGGGGAATCAGCCAGAGATTTGCGCCGAATGCTATGGCGCAGGTGACCGAAGAATTCAGCAGGTTCAAGTGCGGGCGTTGCACCATGATTACGGTCTCACCCAACGACACAAACGCGTTCGTGGCACACGCGATTCCGACGATCCCCAGCCAGGCGCCGCCTTGCATGAACGCTGGACCGTAGATCAGTAAGATCGCGGATCCCGCGAGCGTCATGACGGCGACCAGTGGTAACAAGATCCAGAGCATCCACTCGGCTAGACGAGCGTAGGTGGCGGCGGCGCGTTGCTGATCGCCAGTTGCAGTCATGCCGGCAACGACTGGAGCAAAGATCGGATTGAACGCTTGGTTGACCTTGCGTAGGCCGCCCGCAAGCCCAACCACGGCACTATAAACGCCAACCGTAGCGAGGGTCACCCCGGGAGCGCGTCCGATGAACCATCCCAGCATGATCACGTCCAGCCGCAGGGTGAACGCGTTAAACATCTGGTAAAGGCTGATGGGAGCGCCGTATGCGAGCAATGGTTTTGCTTCTGTCCAAATGGAGACGGTGTCGCGCGCTGTCACACCGCTGAAGAGTCTCGATGCAAATATGAGTGCGACAATTCCCGAAGCCGCGGTTCCCGAAACGGCGGCCACCTCCGGCGCGAACCTTGTAAATCCGAAGCCGAGCGCGATCAAAAGCGCTAGCGTAGTAATGGCGGACTCGGTTACGCCTCGCGAGAAGATATCGTGCTTCATCACCTTCATGCCGCGCGAAACTGAAGTGCATACGCGATACAACGAGATGCCAGGCAGGGCACATAGGACAAACGCCAGCGCAGAGATCATCTCGCTAGGAAACCGCAATCGATGGCCAAAGAGTTGCAGCGCGGCGATTGCGATCGCGGCGACTAGACACGACTGCAGAAGAACCAGCACAACCGCGGCGCGAAAGAGAGTGCGACTACGCGCGAAATCGCGCGTCGCTTGCGAGCGGGCGATAAAAGTTGTGATGGCGTTATCGAGTCCGAAGACGGCAATTTTACTGACCAGATCGACGTTTGCCCAAGCCACCGAAAATGTGCCGAGCGCCGCCGGTCCGAGCAGCCGCGCGACGAGAAACGTGAATATGCCGCGGAAATTCGACGCCAGCATCGCGATCGTGTTCAGGAACGCGCCGCGCTTCAGCTCGACTCCGGTCTTGTCTTCGCGCGCGGATGCATCGGCTGACGGCGGTGCAACGGCGAGCGCAACTCGCCTCGGGCTCACGGAGCCCTTGCGAAGCCTGGGGGCTTGAGCAATTTCAACTTTATCTGGCATACAAAACAGCGCAGTGATTCACTTTCCGGCGAATACTCTCGGTGAAAGGCAGTTGACTGAAATCGACAACGCGGGCCCGGTCAAGGGAGGCAACCCGCGGTCATCTTTGCGTCGAAAGAGCGTTTTCGCTATACTGAGCCTGGCCCAAGCTGCATGAAGTTTCTTAAACACGCTCGCCGCGAATTTTCCGGCTATAACATTGTGGAATCGGCTAAGCGTCTCTTAGACCGCAAACCGCTGCAATGCAGCCTTTATGTAACGGACCGGTGCAACCTCGATTGCGCTTATTGCACCGAATACGACAATAGCCGGCCGCATCCGAGCATCGACGATTTAAAAAAATGGGTGCGGAAGATTCGCGAGCTTGGTACCATGCGCATCGCTCTCGTCGGCGGCGAGCCGCTCGTGCATCCTGATATTGTCGAGCTTGTGCGCTACTGTCGCGAACTGGGCTTTGCCACAAGCCTGACCACCAACGGTTTCCTTCTCACCCCTAAGCTCGTCGCAGAACTGGAAGATGCAGGCTTGCAGGTCATGCAGATCAGCGTTGACCGGATGACCCCCAGTGCAATTACAAAAAAATCTTTCAAGACGATTTTGCCGAAGCTCGATTATTTCCGTGATTCAAAAATCAGTCTGCATATCACTGGAGTGATTTGTGCCGATACCCTGCCCGAATCACAAGCAGTGCTAGAGACCGGATTGTCGCGCGGAATTCCGACAGAAGTTCGCCTCGTGCATGCGGACCCGCTACGGCGGTTTCGTGTAGATCGCGGGCGACGTGAGGAGCTCGAACGCTTCATCGATTCGATGATCGAACGAAAACGCCGTGGCGAGAAGATTCACACCAGCGAGGCGATTCTTAATTATCAGCGCAGCCTTCTCCGCGGGGAGCACGTCGAATGGACGTGCGCGGCAGGCTACAAATTATTCTTCGTCTCTGCGCAGGGAAAATTTTGGATTTGCAGCATGGTGCACACGGACAAGCACATCATGGACGTGACACTGGACGATCTTTACGCCAATTATAAGAAGAAATCCTGTCAGGAAGGTTGCGGTGTTTACTGCGCTGTTAGCGCCTCACTACTGGTCGAAAAACCAGTGCGTGTTCTCGGTAAGGAAATTCTCGCGCGGGCAAAGCGTGTGCCTTCGCTGTTGCGCCCTCTGTCAGGCGCGGGAATCAACAACTCGACGCCTGAGAACATTACAAATCCAAACGGAGCGCATGAGATGAACAGTAGCACTGACGGCGGCCCAGCCGCAGATAATCGCGTAGCTTTGGGGGAACGTGCCTAACAAAAAACCGCCCGCCAAAACCCAAACGTAAACATTTCTCCGGGCCGCGATCAGCCGGAAAGCGCGGTCGAACGGCGCGACGTCATCCAGTAAGCGGCCTCTCGCTATCTTTACCCGGCGTTTTGCGAATCCAGCTAGTAGGTGCGACGCGATGAGCAAAGCGAGAAAATAAAACACGTTTGGAAATTGACCGCTTTTCCACAAATTAAAGCCAATAGCCAGCCACCACGAGTTTTCGATCAAATAATCGAGTTCATGTTCCCATTTCCCACGCTCAGTCGTTTCGATTTTGACACGCGCCTGCTTTCCGTCCAGTCCGTCGACAATGCCAAATAAGAGGGCGGTGATGATTCCGAGCCCAACGCGACCACCTAAAAAAGCTGCGGTCGCACTGCATCCGATGACGAAACCTCCAATCGTAATTTGGTTTGGCGTGATTCGCGTTTTGCAGAGGAGCGAGATGATTGCCGTTTCGATCGGTGCGTGCAAGTAAGCCGGTAAGTCGAGTGTTCCATTTTGTGCGGAATCGAGAATGACGCGTTCAATCAGGCGACGGTCCTGCTCCTGCGGTGAGCGAAAACAAAGTGGCCGCACATGCCGGCGCATGCTGACGATGTAGTCGTCAACTTTCGCCGCGTCCAGGGCGTCGATTTCACGAGCGCCGATCTTTTGCTTGAGCTCCTCAACAACCGGCGCGCTGTCAGAGCACGTCAGAAGGAAGTCCCGCGTCACCAAAACCGGACCGCTCGGGTTTTGGATCAGGTGTTGGACGAACTGCGGCGGATTGGAATCCACAAGAACAGTCGGAGAGTTCCTGGCCGCCAGGGCGGCGAGCAAACGCGCATCACAATAGTCGTTTGCCGGGACAATTAGAAAGCGCGCCGTCTGGCCTTGTTCCAAAATCCAGTGGGCCGTGATTGGTTTAGCCGCAGTTGGCACAAGTTGGGCAGTGATTTGTTCTCGAGCCCACGAGCGCTTCGCCAATTCTGCTCCGATGATTTCCGGCGTGCTGGAAAAAACAATTGCGCGTCGAAATCCCAGTCGCTGTAAAATACGGAGCAACCGTTCGACCAGGTTGACGCCGCACAATTCCGTCAACGCGTCGGGCGCATCAGCCACTAAGATTGGCAGGACGTTCTCCATTGCCCGGCGAGATTAACGGCGGAGCCGCGCGCTGCCAACAGCCAGCGGCGTTTCAGTTGGTTTGGTTATTCTTACGTCGCTGCTATTTGGCTGTCTTTCCTGAATCTGAAGCCTGCACGGTAATCTGCGGCGCGGCGCGACGGGCGAGACTATCGGAAAGGATGCGCGTACAGTCTTTCACTCCGACACGGCTCCCTTCGAGCGACCCATCAGCGTTCTTCAAATCGGTCATCGCGCCTTCGATCGCCGCCTGGGCTGCGAAAAGGCACGGCGTGCTGTAAATGGCGACCTGCACCCCGGCGTCGCGCAATTCGGTGAGAGTGAGGGCCGGAGATTTCCCGCCTGAAATCTGGTTGAAGCAGAACGGCCGGCTAGCCTTCGCGCTCAGTCGGCGAACGCTGTCAAGACTCGTTAGACCGTCCACCAGCACGGCATCGGCACCCGCTTCGCCAAAGGCGAGGACCCGCCGTTCGATGTCCGCTGGATCGGAACTATCGGTCCGCGCGATTACGAAAAGATCGCGACGTGTAGCGAGAACTTGCCGAAGTTTTGCGAGGTAATCATCCAAATCCATGATCTGCTTGCCATCGAAGTGACCACAGCGGCGAGGGCGCTTCTGGTCTTCAAGCACGGAAACGACGTGGCAGGCTACATCCGGATCGGTGTAGCCATCATCGATATCGACTAAAAGATGGTGCGCTGGCAGGACCGTACGGCTGCGTTGGACGTAGGAAACCATGTCCGACCAGGTAATGAAACCGATGTCGGGCAGACCGTAAAAGCTCGCTGCGAAACCAAAGCCGCTCAGAAACAGGGCGTCGTAATGTCGACCGGCGAGACCGGCGGAAAATACATCGTAAACTCCGATGAAAGGCTTGATCTGGCCTTGGCGCAGCGCTGCGCGCATACGGTTGCCGGGTGATTGCGCGGACGACGTTGAAACGTTCATTTTTTTTCCTGTTCGATTAGATCGAGAATACCGCCAATCGAGCCGAGTTGCTCCGGGTCAACGCCCCGAAGGGAGAAATCGATCTCGTATGCGGTCTCTAGGTAAGTGACGATTTGCAGAATCGCCAGGGAATCAATCAGTCCCGAAGCGACGAGAGGATCCGCCTCCCCTAAACCCTCGATTGGAAGACCGGCCTTTTGAATTGTCCGCAGAAAGCTGAGGAGCTTTCCCTTTTGTTCGTCACGCGCAGTATTCATGCGCGTTTTCCGGAACCCAAGATCGAAGGTAAATCGAGCGCGGACTGCTTTTGGCAAGCGGCTTTGACGGCGTCACGATTCAACTTGCCGCGCGATGTGCGCGGGATGTCGTCGAGCAACCACCAGCGCGATGGCATTTTGTGTTCGGCTAACTGGAGACTCATCTGCGCGTGCAACGCGCGAATCGTTTCGTCTTGCTTATCTGCTAGCACGATAGCCATACCGACAGCCTGGCCGTAAATCGGATCGTCGAGCGCGAAGGTGCAAACATCCTTTGCGCGCTCAAAACGCTCCACGACCGAGTCGATATCGGATGGATAGATTTTCATGCCGCCTTTGTTAATCTCGTCTCGCTCGCGGCCGCGGAGAAGAAGGCGTCCGCGATCATCGAGCAATCCAATGTCACCGGTCATGAACCAGCCGTCGCGCACTGCTTTAATCGTGAGATCGTCGCGACCAAAATAACCTTTCATAAGCGCTGGCGTGTTGAGCCAGACATAACCTGAGTCTCCAATGGCGCAGCGATCTTCTTCGCGAAGCGGCTGAGTACTGTCGTTGGTTCGCAGTATTTGAATCACAGCGCCCCAACCCGTCCCAATCAATCCATCTTTGGCCGGAACGTCGGCGTTATCGAGACCGGCGACCCAGCTTCCGGTTTCGGTAATGCCGTAGGCGTTGCAGACCTGACGCGTACCGGTCCACTGACGAATCTCGTCCCACGCGACAGCCGACAGCGGAGCGGAGCCGCAATGCACGCGTCGCAACGAGCCGCGCTGAGGGGGCTTGGCTAATTTCAACGCGAGTTTCCAAATCGGCGGCACCGACGACATGAATGTAATGCCGTGCTCGTCGATTAGGTTTCCAAGTCTCATTACCAGATCGGGGCGGAAGGGAGGTGTGATGTAGAGGTCGTGACCGGAAAGCCACGGAAAGAGACAATTGCAGATGAGACCATGGCCAAAATGTGTCGGCAGCATGCAGAGCGAACGTGCGAAAGCATCGGGCGGAAGATGATCGCGCAATCCGATCCAGCGCGCGCGGAGCGAGCGATGCGTATGGACAACACCTTTTGGATCGCCGGTGGAACCGGAGGTGAACAAGATCAGTGCGTCGTCGTCCAGACGGATGTGAGATGCGGTTCCTTCGTTATTGTCGATTTTAGTTGTTTCGAACACGCCGACGCCGGCAGCGTCGAGAGCGCGGGCTAAGTTTGCCGGTGTCGCTTCATCCACTATGGCTAACCGGGGGTTTGCAATGCGGCTCAGATTTTCAACTTCGAACGCTGTCAGGCGCGCATCGATTGGGATCGCACAACCGCCGAGCTGCCAGATGGCGAGCAGCTCAGCAAAGAACTCAAGGCGGTTACCGAATGGCAGAAAGACCCGATCGCCGGGCCGTAATTCTCGCGCTTGAAACCGAATGATGCGGCGAGCGACTTGACGCTTGATTTCTGCGCCATCCCAGCGGCGGTCGCTAAACGGCTCGATCAGGTTTCCGACTTGCAGTTCAAGGAGCATGACTTTGAGACGGCGAATCTAGCCCAGGCTAAGCAGTCCAAGGAAAAACTTTGTCCGCAATATGAACGGCGCCGGAGCTTTTAGCGCCCAAATGTGAATGACTCCAAAGAAAGTCCATACGCCGAATATCGCCACTGCACGACGCGCGACGCTCCGCGTCAGTTTGGCTTTCACTCGCTTCTGCTCTCGCAACATCGAAACAGAGATACCGACCGCGAGCAGGAAACAATAAAAGACGCGCGATTCGAGGATGGCCCACATTCCGCGGAAATCGCCGGCCACCAGCTCATTGTCGAGGCGCAGCCAGTGATAGTACATGTTGCCCACGAATGCGGCGGCGAAGACGGCCGCAATAATCCGGAGGCGCGGTGATCCTTTGAAGTGTCGGGTGAAAATCGGGTAGAAGAAGAAGTTCACCAGCAGTTCCTTGAAGTAGTAATAGTACCGGTTCCAAAACTCGATGATGCTTTCGGACAAAAGCGGCTTGTAGGTATTGCGAAAGACGTGAAACCCGAACAGGCGCAGCCATCCGATGATGAGATGTCCGGTGACGGCAATGGAAAGGACCGACCAAACCAGCTCCAGGTAGAGCGCGATCCAGCGGAGCCAGATCGGATAAAGTTCCGGATTAGCGAACGCGACTCCCATTCTTGGCACTCGACCATCGACAAACACAGTGGCCACGAGGAGAGCTTTAGTGATGACCCAAAGGCCGGCCAGCACGAAACATTTCAGACCCGCCAGTTGCGATTTCGCGAGCGCAGCTTCATCGCGGGCTTCATTCGCCGCCAGATAATCGAATCCTTTGCCATAGGGTGTATCACTCCCACCCCAATAAGGGAAAAGGTAGAAAAGATGATCGGCAAACCTGGTCCCAGCTATCTTGCCGTGCTGGGCGGTAAACATCATGTAGCCGACGCGCCAGAGAAGAAATGGCAGCGCAAAAATGGAGCCGAAAAGCAAGATTTGCGACGGACCGCCACTGGGTCTGGTGATCCACGCGACAACCAACAAGACCCAGAAAATCGCGTGCAGACAAATTTGTGGGCGCCGGCGAACAAACAGTGGTAGTGAAGCAAAGTTCTTCGCTGCGAACCAGCTCAGAAAAACAAACGCGAAGAGCACGATGACGAGCAGAAACGCGTAGGCAAGACTCGGCGCACTGCCTAACGAATTCCCAAGGCGCGCCAGGGTGCGCAGCGAATATTTAACCGCGATGTACAATGCTGCGAGACACAGCAGAAGTCGGCGGCGCGAGGGAGTCAGCCAGCGCAGAATCGGCCCAAACAAGCCAAGCCAGGCTTCGATTATGGGCGGCTCCTTGTGCAAGTGCCGCAGGCGGTTCCAAGTCACCCGCGTCTCCCGTTTGTGATGCTAATCTCCGCAGAACCCACGCTCATTGCGCGCACATTATGAAACATCACTACGTGGGGCAAGACCAGCGCGTCCGCCCAGATTTTCATGATCGTTTTGGTTGCACAGTTCGCTGTTCGCAGACTACATCTGAGCGGTGATTTCGTCCGCGCGAATGCGATTATGGGCATCAATCTGGCAACGACCGCTGTTGCTCGGCGCCGTGCCGATGCTCTTGCTTATTTGCGGTTTTCGCTCTCTTCCGGAAGAGGAAGGAAAGGCAGCCGGGCAACGCCAGATCTACTCCGTCGAAAAATTCCGCACCGTTGTACTACTGCTCGACAGCGTCGGTACCCCGATGGCTTTCGATCCAACTCTCATGCCTTTTGTAAGTTCCCTCACATCGTCGTCGCTTTTTGGAGAGTCCCGCGCCTGCCCGATGAAAATGACGTTTCCTTGCGTGAAGAGCATCTTCGAGGGCCGCGTTGCCACCACCGGAACGAGCCTGCAAGATTTCTCCGCCGTCGCGTCGAAGAGGGTAACTTGGCCGGATTCTCTCGCCACGCTGGGAAAGCGTCTTGTCGTGGCATCAGATCACACCATCAATCGGCTTTATCCGGCGGCGTTTGTCGATTCTCTGAACTACGAGGATTTGAACGTACCGTTGTTTGAGCGGGACAAGTACGCCTACCGGCAAACCGATAAGTGGATGGCCGATCCGAGGATCGACGTGTTGCTTCTTCACATCATCGGGACGGACAAGGTGGCCCATCAATACGTCGTTCGAGGACCCGAATACAGAGAAAAATATCTCGAGGTGGATAATTTCGTGCGCAGCGTGGCCGAGCGGCTCACGCCTAAGGATTACCTCTACGTCATCGGGGATCACGGCCACAACGAGCAAGGCGGCCATACCCAAGACGCCGCTTACATCGCGCATGGCCCTCTATTTCCGCAGGGCAAACATGAAGACCTCGACCAGGCCGACATGCTGTTTCTGCTGAGTGTGCCATATGCCCTCGCCCTTCCAGATGAGTACGAGGGCGCCTTTCGAACGGACCTGACGCTCTTGCCGGTGGAGCTTCGCCAAACATTCCTTCACGCTCAAGCGCAGATATCGCGAGTTCCCGAACGGGGGCTCTCCAGTGACACATTGGAAGCGCAGCTGAATACACATGTCATGCAAAATCGAGACGAAGCGCATCATCAGCATGCGATCGAGGTGGTCCGACGGGTGGCGCCATGGATTCTGGCCGCGGCGCTTTTTCTTCTTTCTCAATTTCAATCGCGTTCTCGCGCTACGATCCGTCCCGATCGCGCCGACCTGATTGCCCTCGTCCTTCTTGCTTTTGGAATTCTTCTCGGAATCGCAGGGTTCGCGTCCGGAGCCTGGCTGGCCTCAATCGCGGCGCTTTTCTGGTGCATCCGCCATTTGGGTGTCGTGCGCACCCTGGCCGCGCTTTGTTTGCTCGCGCTGCTTGCTACGTTCGCGTTTTGGCTGCTCCCAAGCGGTGCTGCGTGGTTCCACACGAAGCCTAACCAGCCGATCGGCTGGTCAGTATTTTATCCGGTCGCAGCGCTAGCCGGCGTTGTTTTTTCGTTCACGTCCGGGGCTCGAACGTTACGTCAACGTATCACACAAGTTCTGTGGATGATCGGCGTTGCGATCTGGCTCCTAACTTACTTTGGACCCTATAAGTACGCCCTGACCGGCCGCGGCCCAATAATCGTTCTCATGATCCTGACGCCAATCGCAATCATCGTCGCCAGCGGATGGCGAATCCTGATTTCTGTCCCCACGCTTTTCGGGTTCGCTCTGGTGCCCTTCGTCACTTTTCGCACCGAATCCTATACTATTTCTTTTCCCTTTTTAGATCGAATTTCTGCGATGCCTCTCGCGGTCAATGTCACCATTTGCGCAGTCGTCGGGCTGATTTGGTTGTACGCTTTCCACTTCGGGCGAAATCGCCGAATCAATTGGCCACGGGGGATGTTTTTATTCGCGATCTGGATATTTCTCGGGATTGCCCTGTTCCAGTTTGAGACGGGAAAACTGATCGGCTCTGTTTTGGGCGGCATCTGGTTGGCTGGTTGTCTCGAACTTTTCCGCAGAGCTGGACTCTCGGTGAATTGGTCGGCGCTCGTCAGCGCAATCATGTTCTTCACGGTCTTTCACTTCGTCCTGAATGGATTCGCACTTAGTCACGTTGACTTTCGATTTGCCTCGGAAAAAATCATTCCTTTTCAGCAGGAAGTGTTTCGGGCGCCGCAATTGATTGCCTGGGTCGTGCTCAAGTACTTCTTTATTCTTTTGCCAGTCTTTTTCGTTGTGTTGGTGGCAAGTGGTGGAGCGAGGTTGGCGCTACGTCTCGCTCAGTTTGGATGGTGGCGCGAACTAATGCTGGCAGTTTGCGCGCTTGGACTTTCCCTTTTCAACACAGGCGGCCTGAGCGAGCTCTGCGGCGAAGAGATCTACTTCTGGACTTTCCTGAATCTCGTGATCTGGCTGCTTGTCATCGTTAGCACCGGCGCGGGCGGTTCGTGGCACCTGAACGACACCGCTAATGAATCTGGAAATGCCGCGAGGGACCAGCTGCGGGAGCCGTTGAGTCCTCCCCAGTTGGCGGCAAGTCAGCGTTCCTAAATGCTTGAACTCCGAATGCCACGAGGATGGCTAGCGACGATTCGGCCATCTTTCATTTCGTGGATCCAATCGCACGCTTCGGCAATCGCCGGATTGTGCGTGGCGAGGAGCAACGCCTTGCCGCGTTCATGCACAAGATTCTGCAACAACCCAAATGCGCGCTCGGAGTTTGCGGTGTCGAGATTGCCGGTCGGTTCATCCGCGAGAATGACGCGCGGATCGTTTGCTAGCGCGCGTGCGATAGCGACGCGTTGTTGTTCGCCGCCGGAAAGATGACGACTGGGCCGTCGCACCTTGTCGCCCAAGCCTACGCCGTCAAGCAACTCGGCAGCGCGATTGCGCATCTGCGCATCCGAGAGCTCGCCAAGCTTGCGCATCGGGATCATCACATTTTCCTGCGCGGTGAAGTCCTCCATCAAGAAATGGAATTGAAAAATGAAACCGATGAATTTGTTCCGCTTCTGCGCGAGTTCATCGTCGCTTAGGTGGGATACCGCTTCGGTTTCGATCGCAACACGCCCGGCGTCCGGTGTATCGAGCAAACCGAGAATATAGAGTAACGAACTTTTGCCACAGCCCGACGGGCCGACCACGGCGTGAACGCTGCCAGTCTCGATCTCAAGCGACACACCGCGCAGGGCGTGCACGCGTTCCTCTTCTTCGCCGAGGTAGCGTTCAATCCGGTCGCAACTCAGACTAATTTGTGCGCTCATCTCGATCCCC
>DATDAJ010000129.1:0-5897 GCA_036525475.1 Candidatus Udaeobacter sp. | reverse complement strand
CTAAGCGCTACAGCGCGATACCGGGATCGCCGCTCGCATTGGCATCTTCACGCCGATTCGTGTTGAATGGTGGCTTGCTCATGCGCATCAGCGATTTCATCGCCCGAACCATCACACAGCGTCGCGCGCTGGTTTGGTGCGGTGTGGCTGTGCTGACCATCGTTTGCATCGCCACTCTGCTCACGTCATTGCGACTGGATTCTGAGATCTTCAACGTTTTGCCCGGCAAATTTCCATCGGTCCAAGGCCTGAAAATCTACGATCACGATTTCGAGCAGACACGTGAGCTGACGTTCGCGCTTGTCTCCGATCCGCAGGACGTCGATAAGCTGGAGGAATTCGCGCCGGTGTTTGCGGAACGGTTGCGCGGGCAAACGTGGTGCGCGCGCGTGCTCGCAGGTTCGCCCATGACCACTGCGGATGGCATTCGCGATCTGCAATCGATCGCGGTCCCGTTGCTCCTCAACCTGGAACCAAGCGGTTTCGACGAGGCAATGTCGATCCTGCAACCGGACAAAATTCGCGAGCGCCTTCATCGGTTGCGGGAGCAAATCGAAGCGGGCTCCCCGCGGCCGCAATTCGAGCTTTCATTCGACCCGCTCGGACTGATCGCGCCCGCGCTTAAACCTTTTGCTCAAAGCACCGCGATCGAACAGGAACAACCGCTCACATCACCAGATCGCACCATGCGAATCTTTCTCGTGGTGACGAATCAAAAGTCGATTAGCGCGTTTGAATGCCAGCACTTGATGCGGCGCGTGAACGAGTTTCGCAAAACCGCAACCGACGGATGGGACGGCAGCCATCCTCTGCAAATTCTCGTGACCGGGCGCTCGGCGTTTGTATCCGAAATTTCGTTGAGCATGCGCTACGATGTCGTTGCGACATTGCTTGGCTCAGTCGTGCTCGTGAGCATGATTTTTTTCGCTGGGTTTCGCCGATGGCTGCCTTTGGCGGGCATGGCGTTTTGCCTTCTTCTCTCGTGTTTGGTAGCGCTAACTGCGGGCCAGCTTCTTTTCGGGCGGCTGAGCATGATCAGTGTCGGCTTTTGCGCCATTCTCGTCGGACTCGGCGTTGATTTCGCGATTCTCACCATCGGACGCTATCACCAGGCGCGCGCCGATGGCGAACCGCACCAGCAAGCCATCGCCACTTCGGTGGCAAAACTTGGACGCGCGGTCTTTTTCGGCGCGCTTACGACGGCAGTAGGTTTTCTCGCACTGGCGCTGAGTGGCGCGATGAGTTTTGCCGAACTCGGCGTTCTGATCGCGATCGGCATTTTCGTCGCCGGCCTGTTGATGTGCTCGATTTTATTTTTGTTTGTCGGCGAGGGACAAGGCGCGATTGCCCGCGACTGGCTCTTTGATCTGGTAGCGAAATATGTCCGCGGGATTGTGCGCAGACCGGCTCCCGTACTGATTTTTTCCTGTGTGATTTTGCTGCTGCTCACTGCCATAGGCTTTTCGCCCGTTCCCCCGCTCGAATTCGAAGCCAGCACGCGTTCGCTCCAACCAAAAAATATTCGCGCAGGTCAGGCGCTTGAAACAATCATGAAAAAAATGCCGGTCCGCTGGGAACCGGTGCTGGCGATCGTTCGCGCGACAAACTCCCAGGAACTGCATGACTATTGGCAAAAAATTTCCGCGCATTGGCGTGAATCCCAGGCTGCCGGAAAGATAAAGGGTTTCTCCACACCCGCGGCACTTTGTCCGTCGCCGATCTGGATGGGACGAAATCGCGACCGTTTACGCGGGATAAATTTTCAGGCGGCACACCAAACATTGACCGAAACTCTCGAGGCGGAGGGATTCAGCGTAGAAGCCTTTGCTCCCGCGTTCGCGTTGCTCGACGATTTACAACGCGTGGCCGATCCCGGCGTGCCGCTACCAAATTGGCGAACCCAGTTACCTGAAGCATCGAGCTGGTGGTTTTTGATCGACCGGTATTTCGGGCAAGACCCGTTGCTGACCACTGGATTTGTAATGACCAACGGACCGCTCGCAACACACGAACAAAGCCAGGAACTGCAACGCGGTCTATCCGTGCCCGGCGTTCCCTTGATTCTTACAGGCTGGACCTACGTGCTCGCCGATCTCCAACCGTGGTCGCACCATCAACTCCTGATCATCAGCGCGTTGATGGCCATTTTCGACATCTCATTGCTGGCGATTTTATATCGCGATGTTCGTTTATGGCTAATTCAGATTATTACACTCGCGTTCGGGATTGGAGCGATGATCGCTACCATGAAGCTGCTGAACATCCATTTGAATCTGTTGAACGTGCTCTCATTCCGTCTCGTGCTTGCTATCGGTGTGGACTACGGAATTTACGTCGTGCTAGTCTGGCAAAAAACGCACGACGTCCAGCATGACGTAGCCGGTGTTGTGAAACCGGTGTTGCTTGCCGGACTGACGGCGATCAGTGGTTTCGGGTCGCTCGCTCTTGCGCGGAACCCAGCGCTAACTGGACTAGGCATCGCGTGCGCCATCGGCATTTTCTGGAGTCTGATCGCCACAATTTTCTTCACCTTACCTGCGATGGCGGCCACCAAACCCAAGTGCTAACACCAACCGTTAAGCTCCGCGCGGTTCCGACACTTTCCGTTCAGGTAAAGGCCTGTTAAACTAGCAAGCAATGCGCCGTAAGGGATTGCTGTGGCTAAATGCGGCTTTATCCGTTATGCCCGCTTCGCTTTTCGCGGGAGCGGCTGTCGAGGGACGCGTGGAGCTTCCGAAATCGCGCTCGGCGCCGGTTCAGGCAAAGCGGTACCAGATCGTAACCAAGGCCGGAGTTCTTTCAACGCAGCCGCCGCTGGCCGTAGTCTATCTTGACGGCAATTTTTCACGACCAGCTTCGTTGCCGACAAAGGAAGTGGAGCAAAAGGATTTAACGTTCATTCCAGCGCTTCTGCCAATAGAGGTGGGAACAAAGGTACAATTTCCAAATCTAGATGACCAATATCACAACATTTTTTCCTATTCTCCCGTCAAGCGATTTGATCTCGGCCGTTATCGTCCGGAGGAGCGGCCGATCCCCTCGGTGATGTTTGATAAGCCGGGGTTGGTGACTCTCCGCTGCGACATTCACGAGCACATGCGTGGATTGATCCTGGTGTTGAAGACGCCGTACTTCGTGATGACAGACACGGCCGGTCGCTTTCGATTGGAGGGGCTTCCAGTTGGTCACTACACTCTCAAGGCGTGGATCGACAGCAGAACGACGCGCGAAAAGTCAATCGACTTGAAGGAGGGTCAAACGCTGCACGTTGATTTGCCATGAGTGCCACGGTTGCGACGAGAAGCAAAGACGTCGCGAGCTTTCGTACCCGATTGTTCACCGCAATCATGGTAATTGTAGCAACGTTGACTGCGCTTGGGTTCTATTTGGCCCAGCGCAGAGTCACCGCGGACGCGGAGCGAAACCTGCAGCAGACATTTCAGACCGAGCTTTCTTCGATGCACAAAGTCGAGGAACTGCGCCACGCCGCGCTCGCCGACCGCTGCAACACACTGGTAGCGAAGCCGCGGATTCATGCCGCGATCGAGGACGATGCAATCGATCTCCTGTATCCCACCGCAAGGGACGAATTGCGCGACCTGATGGAAGGCGAGGAACCGCCTCCGGAACAGGCAGCACGATCTCTTCACGCGAGATTTTATCGCTTTCTGGACGACACCGGCGCAGTCATCAAGCCGCCCAATCCCTCGGATGTAGGAGAACTCGACGCAGCGACAGAAGCTCAACTGTCGCTGACAAAATTGCCCGACACGCGGCAGATCGGATACATCCAATCTGCTGGCGCTATTCACGAAGTGATAGCCGTGCCCATCTTCTCGACCGACACAGGCGAACTGGTTTCGGCGCTCGTGATCGGGTTCAAGCCTTTTGAGCCCGAAAACAAAAGCACCGGCATGCAAAGTGGCATTTGGGTCGACGGCCACCTGCATCTGCCCGCGCTTGCCCCCGCCGCTCAAAATTCGCTCAACGAGAAGGTAACAACTGCGCTCGCTAATTTTGACTCAGAGCAAAACTATTTTCGCGTGGAAGTGGCGGGTGCGCCTCAGCTATTGTTTTATAAGGGGCTCAATCCGGGATCGTTGTTTCCACCCGCGTACGAAATTTTTTTGTATCCTCTCGGCTCGTGGACAGCACAACTGCATCGTCTCCGCTGGCAGATCGGCGGGGCCGGCGCGCTTCTGTTGTTAGGCGGATTCGTCGCAAGCCATTTCGTGGCACGCAGCATGTCCGCGCCCGTGAAGAAACTAGCGCTCGATTCGGAAGAAAATCGTGCAGAGCGAGAACGCGCCGAGGCCGCCCTGGCATCCACCGCCGAGGAACTGGAGCGATCCACCAGATATTCAGCCGACGCGTCACACCAGCTGAAAAGCCCAATGACGGTCCTTCGGATCGGTCTCGAATCACTGCTGGAACGCGAAGGATTTAAGCCGGAAGTCTACGAGGAGTTGTCCACTCTGCTTCATCAAACACGCCGGTTAACCGGTGTTATTGACGATTTGCTTTTGTTGTCGCGAATGGATGCCGGTCACCTTCAAATCGCATCGACACCCGTGAATCTTAGTCAGCTGGTTGATGAATGGCTGGATGATCTTGACGCGTTACCTGATTCCCCGGACGTGAAGATTGAAAAGGAATTTCCGCGCGGGCTTTTTGTCGGTGGCGAGAAACGCTATACGTCGCTCATCGTGCAAAATCTTCTGGAGAACGCGCGAAAGTACAATCGTGCCGGCGGGCGAATTCGGGTTAGCGCACGTGGCAACGGCAGAGACGTCGTGCTGACGATCGGAAACACTGGTCGCACGATTCCGCAGGGCGAAAATATCTTCGAACGGTTCCATCACAGCTCGAGTCCCTCGGCGGCATCGGGTCACGGGATCGGTCTCAACCTGGCACGCGAACTGACGCGACTGCATGGCGGTGAGCTGCGCCTGGTGCGTTCGGAAAGCGATTGGACGGAATTCGAAGTGCGCTTTTCCGCCGCAAACGGTGTTAATGCAGTTACATGAAGACGCAGATCTTCAGCCTGTGCATGTTTGCGTGCACGGCGTGCGCTTTCGACATCGATGATACTCTCGACCGGCTCGACAGCACACTAACGATCTCCGGGTTTCAGGATAGTTTTCGCGCCCGATTGAGCGGCACAGTCGATCTGGAATTTTATAATTTCCAACAGCCCGCCCCCGGTCTCATCGACTCAAAAATCGACAATCTCTTCAATCCGCGTCTCACGCTGTTTCTGGATGCGCACGCGGGTTCGCAAGTGTATTTCTTCGCGCAAGCGCGACTCGATCGCGGGTTCGATCCGAGCGACCACGGCGCCGAGGTTCGCTTGGACGAGTATGCGCTGCGAATCACCCCGTGGCAGGACGGTCGTTTTACATTACAGGTCGGCCAATTCGCGACCGTCGTCGGCAATTGGGTTCCGCGACACTTACCCTGGGACAATCCGTTTATTAACGCGCCGTTGGTTTATGAAAATGTGACTGCCATTCAGGACAAGTACGCGCCGTATTCACCCTTCTATTTCATCTATGCACCTTACTACCAGGAAAAGTACGCCTTCAATCCGGTGATCTGGGGACCGAGTTATGCCAGCGGGATTTCTGTCTCCGGCCGATTGGGTCGGTTCGATTACGCCGTCGAAATGAAGAATGCGTCACTCTCCTCGCGTCCCGAATCCTGGTATATTACCGAAAATGGGTTCGAAAATCCGACTTTTAGCAGCAGGGTCGGATTCCGGCCTAACGAAGCGTGGAATTTGGGTTTCTCGGCCAGCGAGGGCCCATATTTTCGACGTGAAGCAGAATCGTCGCTGCCGCCCGGTCGGGACATCAGCGACTATCGAGAGTTTGTTCTTGGACAAGATATCAGCTTCG
>DATDAJ010000128.1:0-3285 GCA_036525475.1 Candidatus Udaeobacter sp. | reverse complement strand
GGGTAATCACGAATAAACACGAATTTCAGGAAACCTGAAACCGCCACGCTCAATAGCGCCGACAGGTCCGCCACGGCGGATTCGCCCTATAACGAACGAGATGCCCCCTGCCCCACAGCAAGGATGGCTGTGCTACGACATTACTCTTTGTCTTCGTCCAGCTTCACTTTGACAGCAGCCTCGATCTCGTCGTAAAGCGCCTTGTCGCTCTTCAAGACTTCTTTTGCGGCATCGCGGCCCTGTGCAAGCTGCGTCCCTTTGTAATTCAACCAGGAACCGCGCTTCTCGATGATCTGTTGTTCTAACGCGACGTCGAGAAGAGCGCCGACTGACGAAATTCCCTCGTTGTACATGATGTCGAACTCGGCCTCGGTGAATGGCGGCGCTACCTTGTTCTTTACCACTTTGACACGCGTGCGGTTACCCGTGACGACGCCGTCGGTTTGCTTGATTGCTCCGATTCGACGGATATCGACGCGCATACTGGCGTAAAACTTTAAAGCTTTTCCACCAGGAGTTGTCTCCGGGTTTCCAAACATCACGCCGATTTTTTCGCGAATTTGGTTTGTGAAAATGCAACAGGTCCGCGCTTTTGAAATCAGGGACGTGAGCTTGCGCAATGCCGCACTCATCAAGCGGGCCTGGGCACCAACGGTCGTATCACCGATTTCCCCTTCCAGCTCCGCTCTCGTCACCAGCGCCGCCACAGAATCCAGTACGATGACGTCCAGTGCATTGGAACGCACCAGCGTCTCGCATATCCGTAGCGCTTCCTCACCCGAGCTGGGCTGCGAGACCAATAAATCGTCAAGATTGACGCCGAGTCTTTTTGCGTAGGCAGGATCCAGCGCGTGCTCGACATCAATAAATGCCGCGAGACCGCCGCGCTTTTGCGCCTGAGCGATGACCGTAAGTGCAAGGGTGGTTTTGCCGGACGATTCAGGGCCGAAGACTTCGACTATTCGTCCCCGCGGAAATCCGCCGACTCCGAGAGCGCGATCGATCAAAATATTTCCGGTCGGAATGACATCGATATCAACGATCTTTTCCCCGCCCAGACGCATGATTGCACCTTCGCCATAATCTTTCGCGATCTGCTGGATCGCCAGGTCGAGGTTCTTGTTTCGCGCGGCAGCCAGTTTATCAGCGGCTGTTCTTTCTTCGGTCTTTGTGGCCATATCAGGAAGAATCTAACTACGACGCACGCGAGCATTCGCCAAGCACAAAAGCGATGGCCGTCGACCGACAGCAGCGAAAAGGCCGCGAGCATGATGCTCGCGGCCTTAAAACTTCGCCGGTTCTAATTTCCTACGAGACAGTGATCTTGCGAGGCTTGACGTGCTCGGCTTTGGGCAGAGTCAACATCACGAGGCCCTGATCGATCTTCGCGCTGATTTTGTTGGCGTCGATTGATGGATCAATCTCGAACAGGCGCCGGAAATTTTCCGGATGCGATTCGCGATGAATCAGCGTTCCTTCCATCGCGGGAAGCGAACGCCGTCCAATAATTGTCAGCTCGTTGCTTTCGACCGAAATCTCGAGGCCATCCTTTTTCACGCCTGGCATCTCGATCTCGAGCGTGTAGCCATCACCAATTTCCCTGACGCTGGCCGGCGGCGTAATAAACTGCTCGGCCTGGCTGCGATCAGATTCGCGAGTTTCTCGGGTTAAAGTGTTCATGGTAAAACTCCTTTCAGTTTCTGTTTAGCTCACCTGGATTTGTTTCGGTTTCGCTTCCTCAGCCTTCGGCAATGTCACTTTGAGGATTCCATCCTGGTAGGTGGCACTGACCTTGTTGGCATCCACACGGGTGGGCAGCGCAATGCTGCGGCGGAATGTGCCGACGTAGCGTTCAGTGCGCTGAGCCGTTTCGCCGTTGTTGCTCTCATGTTTGCGCTCGCCGCTGATCGTCAGCGCCCCGTCGTGCAGAGAAATGTCGATGTCCTCTTTACGCATTCCGGGCAACTCGACGGCGGCCACGAAATGGTCGCCACTCTCGTAGAGATCGAGCGCGGGGGACCACCCGGTAAAAAGCTGACCTGTGCGGCCAAAACCAGACGAGAACGGCATGTCAAAGAACGAGTTCAACTCGTCCCGCAGATTGCTCCAGCGATCCAACGCCGACCATGGCCCCGATTCCGGAGCTTGATAAGGAATTATGTTCATAATTTTAAAATCTCCTTTCTTGGATTACGAATTTTGAGTTCAGCGATTCAAGTAGCTCGCGTCGTGCCAAAGAAGCAGTCCGCGAACGCGTGTTCATAAACTTTCGAAATGCAGTCATTTAGCGGATAAGTCGTCCGATATTGGCGAATGAAGTCTGGTCTAATTGGCACACGCGAACCGAGGACATATCAGCTGTAGAGACAAAATTTCACTGTTTCCTGCCCAGCGTACGCTGCCCACCGCTTGACAATTTTGTCGTGAAACGGTTACGAGTCGCGTTGTGACCTCGCTGAGCGAAAGTCGCTCCGAACTCGATGCCATGATCGCCGACATCGAGCTCACACTGGTGAGCATCATTCAGGGTGTCGCGCTCACGGTGTTGATCGAAACCTCGCGTGAGGTGATTGCGAAATTGGAATGGATGATGTGGCCGTACGTGCTGTCAGGTTTGATTATTATCCTGGTCTTCTGGTCGCGTGTGGTGCTGCACATTCTTACGGTCATACGCTGGCCTTTAGAGTTCGGGCACAATTTTCTCTACATTGGTTGTGCGCTTGTGGAGGCGTTTTCATTCGCACAACTTGGCAACCCTGCGCGCTGGTTCGCGTTCGTAGCAGCATTTCTCGCCGTCGGTTGTCTGCTGTTTGCGTACGATCTGCGCCTGATTCGCATGCGAGCGCGGGATCGCACCGGAGATGTGAGCGACCGGCTGTATGCGCTTGTGACACGCGATCAGTGGCTCAACATCGGATTGTTATTGCCAGCTTTCTTTCTGGTGAATGTTGCCTGCGCGAGTGCAATTCACTTGCGACCTGAGTTTTTTCTCGCTCGAGATGGACATATCTGGCTAATCGGCCTGCAACTGGTCGCATTCGCGGGATATTTGTCATACGTGGTGATCTTTTATACCAAACTCGCGCCTTTGATTGCGCAAGCGCGCGCGGAATGGCGGGCAAAAAGCCAGGCCAATAGGACGTCCGTTTGACTCACCGAATCCACTTCGAGTTGACGGTTCAATTCTGCTGCGCGCTGAGCCTAATTTCATGCGAATGAGAGGTCGTCCGCAAGCAGGGCTATCGAGTTCTTATGAATTTTGGTGGGTCATCGGCTTCTGCGTTT
>DATDAJ010000127.1:0-4250 GCA_036525475.1 Candidatus Udaeobacter sp. | reverse complement strand
GCGTCACGATGGACTTCGCCGGCTGGTTCAACATTTGAATTACACTTACAAAAACGAGTCCGCGCTCTGGCAACTGGATGACACTTATGACGGATTCGACTGGATCGATTTTCACGACGCCGATAACAGCGTCGTTTCATTCCTGCGGAAATCCCGAGACGGTTACGTTGTTGTATTAGTCGTTAACGCGACTCCGATGGTGCGTTACAACTACCGGTTGGGTGTTCCCGAGGCCGGTTTCTATCGCGAGATCATCAACACCGACGGCGAAACCTACGGCGGAAGCAACGTAGGAAATTTCGGTGGCGTACAGAGCGAGTCCCGCGAATGGATGGGCCGCGAACACTCGATCCTGATTCATTTGCCGCCTTTAGCGACTGTAGCCCTCAAGCTGGAAAAGTGATTCGTTAGGCCAGACGGAATTGCGGCGAGCGGTAAACAAACTGATTTGTTCGTTAGCTGATCGGGTTTTCCGGAACGATCACGTTTACCGCTTGAGGCACGAAAGTGATTGCCGTCTCCTTGCCGACCTTCACCCGTTCTCCATCGAGGAACAGCGGGATATCCTTCTTTGATTGCACAGTCACCTGGTGCGTTTTGGTGAGCGTCACGCTTTCGTCATCACGCCATTTGCCAAATGCTGCCGCAGTCGCAAGCCCGAGTAATTCGGTGGCGTTATCCACATCGATAGCAGCGGCTTCAAGCGCCTGCTCTGAATCGGACATTTGTTCCGATACAAGAGGGCAGATAACGGCCACCACTTCTGCATCACCACTCACTGCTGGTGAAATAAAATATTGTATTGTCGTGTCGAACATCGCTTCGAACGCAACGCCAGCTTTCCCGATGGCATTAAGAATGTCGCCTTCACGTATGGCCTCGCGGGCTTCCATCCATAACCCAGGGGCGCCGACAACGGCTGCAACAAAAAAGAGTTTGTCTCCGACACGGCCTCCTGACAGCTCCTTTGTTAAAGGATTAGCGAGTGTTTCTTTAAGCGCTTGTTGCCAGGACGAATCGCCGTATAGCGCTCGAGGAAGCACATTCAGCGTGCCGCCTGGCAGCGGGAGAAGATAGGTGTCGGTTCCGATGCACGCTTCCGCAGCCGTACGGATGGTCCCGTCTCCCCCGAGTACTACGAGCACTTCGGTTTTGTGCGCCGCCACTTCCGCAAACGCCCGCTCAATTTGGTCCGACTCTCCGCACCACGTTTTGCAATTGGTAACGCCCGCGCCTTTGAGAATGTCGAGCATTTCCGCCTCGGATTCGGAGTCGCACCCACCGCTAGAAGTGTTGATTATGGCTGCGATTTTCATTTGTGATACCTGGATGCTTGCTGGTTTCATGTCAGAAGTAAATTGAGACGTGTCTTCGAACGTTGAACATTACGTCGTCGACCGGACATCACACCTCTCTTGCGCAAATACGTTGACGCTCGGAACGTACGCGCGCTTTTGTTGCCTGCGAATTGAAACGAAAGAAACCAGCGCGTCAGAAGGAAGAGGACTTTCACCACAACGTTTATGTGGTTCTGCTGAGTGACGCTGTCGCAAACCATCCTTCGATTTTGCGCCTCAATCCGAACCGCGATCCACTGAAGCCCTGCGTATATGTTGGGATGACAGGAATTCCCGTCGATCACCGGTTCGAAAATCACAGGAACGGTTACAAATCAGCCTGGGTCGTCAGGAAATATGGCGTGCGACTCATGCCCGAGCTTTACGAACATTTGAATCCGATGCCATTCGAAGCCGCGCTCCAGATGGAAATAGAGTTGGCCGAAGACTTACGCGCTGCCGGATATACCGTTACGGGCGGACACTGAAAACTCGCGAGCGCGCAGGAAACTGTCCCCACGCACTCGCGATGATACCGATTTGTGCAAACCGACCGCGTTTCAGTGCCCCGCAATCAATGGCGTCGCATCAACCCGAGAAACAAAACCGATCGCAAGCGCCGTGAAGATAGCCTTGGCGGGATTCTTCCGAACGTACTGCTCAGTATTTTCCTTTAATGTCCGGACACTCTCTCTGGCCTCGTCCCAGACTTGACCGCTCGCACCGCCAACCCGTGTCAAGCTTTCCGTTTGTTTCGAAGTTCCACTGCTTTGTAGGTTCGCTCCTGAGCTCGACGAACCGGATCCGGTTCGTTGCCGTCTGCTTTGTTCCCCCATTTCCCCCTGCGGTGAGACAGTAGGTCCTTGATTCATGTAACTTTCTTCAGCCATGATTTCCGTCTCTCAATTTCTATCTCTTCGGCGCTGATGCTTCACTGACAGTGCTGATATCCTCAGCTCCGGCATTTTTGAAGATGTCCTTCGCGCGATCGACGTCGTCGCTTTCGTCGGTGTGGACCGCGATCAAATAGTTGCCCTTCCTCAGCTTTTCATCGTAACGCTTTGCCTCGATTTCCGGAATACCGAGCCCAACCAAACCACCCACGACACCGCCAGTGGTCGCGCCCACGGCTGCACCACTAAGCGCCGCCATAATCGGACCGGCGGCAATAAATGGACCCAGGCCGGGAATAGCCAAAGCACCTATTCCTGCGAGTAATCCGAGCACGCCACCAGTCACGCCACCTGTCGCTGCACCGGTGGTAGCTCCCTCCGGTGCCTTTGTGGCTTTAACGTGGCCGACGTCACGTGTACCGCCTGTGTCGGGCATTAGCACCGAAATCTCTGAACTTGCGAAGCCTTGAGCTTGAAGCTGCTGAACAATTCGCTCAGCTTGACCCTGTGTAGTTGCAATACCGAATACTGATTTAGACATAATAATCTTTCGTTTAAGTTAAGGTTTATTTGTTATTTTCGTTTTTGACGTCGAGTTGATCGACAATCTTCGCTCCGCCTCCCGCGGATCGCGCAATCTGATCGACCTTTGCTTTCTCCTGCGCATTATTAACTGGACCGCGAAGGGTCACTTGCCCATTCGCGGTGATGACTTTGATGTTTTTGGCAGTGGTTGAAAGCTCGCCGTCCTTCATGAGCGCCTGACGAATGGCCTGCGTGATTTTTAAATCCTCAGAACTGTTTGATTGGTCGCCAGACGTGGCTGTTTCACCAGAGCGATCGCGCTGATTCGTAGCCGTGTTATCCGCGTTTGCCTTTTCATCGGCAGCCATTGCCGATAAGCTAATTATGCTAAAACTAGCTAAGGCTAGTAAAGCTTGTTTGATGGTTCGTGTTAGTTTCATAGTTGCTTTGTAGGAACTGTCGGGTATTAATCGCAGCCGCTGCGAGCACCGGTCCTATTTGTTGCCAGATTGTTAAAATTTACCGCCAGAGTGTTGAATTGAGAAGTGCTGCATTATGCAGGGGACGTCGGTGTGCTCGATCGAAGCCACAATAGGGCTCAAGGAGGAACGCGTAATCAGACGAATCCCTATGGCGAGTCATCGCATGGACGAGCTATAGTTTCGCTTCGTGCTTTGCGAAATTAGTTGTTGATTACTGGCATTGTGACGACGCCGGATGTTTGCCCGATGCTCGTGAACGGCGACTGGCAGGAGTTGCACAACATCGAGACATCGCCGGTGCACAATCCTTCAACCGGCAATGTGATCGGGTTCACGCCGTTATGCACGGCGGTGCATGTGAACGACGCGGTGCAAGCCGCAGCGGCGGCATTTTCGGCATGGTCGGAAACGCCACCGGTAGAGCGCACGAGAGTGCTGTTCCGTTTCAAAATGCTGCTCGAGGAAAATTTTGAAGATATCGCGCGCTGCAACACGCGCGAGCACGGCAAAACCTTGATCGAATCCCTCGGTGATGTGCGGCGGGGAATCGAGATGGTGGAGTTTGTTGGGAAGGCCGAAGGCGCGAAAATTCTTGCTGATGGTCGCGGTCTCCAGCTCAACAGCGGCGGCTTTTTTCTTGGGGCCACCGTTCTCGATGAAGTGCAAAATGAGATGGCGGTCGCGCGTGAAGAAATTTTTGGTCCAGTGCTAAACGTGATGCGAGCTGATGACCTCGAAAACGCGATCGAAACAATCAACTGCTCACCCTACGGCAACGGCGCTTCCATTTTCACGCGCTCTGGAAAATCGGCACGCGAATTCAAGCACCGAGCGAAAGCAGGCATGGTCGGGATTAATATCAGCGTGCCTGCTTCCATGGCTTGGTTCCCATTCGCGGGCTGGGGCGATTCCTTCTTTGGCGATCTGCATATGCAAGGCAAGGAAGGGGTCCAATTTTTTACGCAACAAAAGGTGACAACGACCCGCTGGTTTGCTGAAGGCGAAGGAAGCGT
>DATDAJ010000126.1:0-3859 GCA_036525475.1 Candidatus Udaeobacter sp. | reverse complement strand
CTCGAAAATTTATGGCATGGCAGGATTGCGCTGTGGCTATTGTGTCGGCCAGAAAGAAGCGATCGATCGCCTGCGCCGAAATCAAATGTGGGACAGCGTCAACTGCATGGCTTTGGCCGCAGCAACCGCGAGTCTTGATGATCTTGATCATGTCCCAAACGGTCAACGTTTGAACCGTGAAGCGAAAACATTCGTGACATCCGAGCTCGACAAGATGGGCTATGAACAAATTCCGTCACAAGCCAACTTCATCATGTTCGATTGCAAACGCCCTGTCGTGCCGCTGATCCAGGCAATGAAACAGCGCAATGTTCACGTAGGCCGG
Organism: Candidatus Udaeobacter sp.; assembly: GCA_036525475.1. Classification (GTDB taxonomy): domain Bacteria; phylum Verrucomicrobiota; class Verrucomicrobiia; order Chthoniobacterales; family UBA10450; genus Udaeobacter. The sequence goes on along the minus strand of DATDAJ010000126.1, from coordinate 3,534 downwards.
TTGTTCCCAGCTCTTCCAAACCACATGCGACTTACAATCGGCAAGAAAACGGAGATGGAAAGTTTCGTGAGCGCCTTCAAGCAAGTGACGGCGTAAGGCTAAATGTTGTAGCGGCGGTTGTGCTCGCCACGCCGAAGCCTGGCGGAGGAGAGTCAACCGCCGACCGAAGCACGCTCAGCGTCTTAGCCGAAGAGCTCTTGCAGCTTGCGATAAGCGTTTTTTCATCGCGCCCACGATCGGCGAGCGTTTCGCGCCGTTCGTTTCGCCTGCCCCAGCCGCAGATACAGCAATGTCTGGCGGGAACAGCGCCTCGAGCGCTTCGTGATACAAATGTCGATCATCCACTGACATTTCGCCGGCATTACTAAATTCGTTCCCGTTGACGATGATCTTCGCGTTCAGTTTTGCCGCGAGCCGCGCTCCGGAATGAAGCGGCGGCATCTCGTCAACAGCGCGATCATATGCCGCTCTGACATCAGACGGCATCTCATCCGCATTCGCATACTCCCGGCCGTTGAACCGGATGTTGGTCTTGGTCCTCGCGTTCACTACAAGGATCAGTAGTGAGACCTATTTTTCGCGAAATTCAAGTGCGCCGTCTTTGGCGTCAACGTGAACGGTCTGACCTTCCCGGACTTTGCCTTCGAGAATATCGATGCTGAGCGGATCGAGAATCTCTCTTTGAATGGCGCGCCGCAAGGGACGCGCGCCGTAAACGGGATCGTAGCCTTCGCGCGCGAGCAGTGCCTTGGCGGAATCCGATAGCTTGAGCGTGATCTTTTGTTGCTCGAGACGCTTCGACAACCGGCCAAGCTGAATTTCGACAATCGTCTTTAGCTCCTCTTCACTGAGCCGGTCAAAAATGATGATCTCGTCGACACGATTTAAAAACTCAGGTCGAAAATGCGCCCGCAATGCATCCATCACCAGTCGCCGACGCGCTTCCGGAGATTCTTCTTCCGTAATGTATTGCGAGCCGATGTTGGAAGTCATGATGACGACCGTGTTCTTGAAATCGACCGTTCTCCCCTGCCCGTCCGTGATGCGGCCGTCGTCGAGCACTTGCAGCAGCACGTTGAACACGTCCGGGTGCGCTTTTTCGATCTCATCGAAGAGCACGACCGAATACGGCTTCCGACGCACTGCTTCTGAAAGCTGGCCCCCTTCCTCGTAGCCGACATACCCGGGCGGAGCGCCGATCAAGCGCGCCACAGTGTGTTTCTCCATGTACTCGCTCATGTCGATGCGGATCATGGCGTTCTCGTCGTCGAACAAAAATTCCGCGAGCGCACGGGCCAATTCCGTTTTGCCAACGCCAGTCGGTCCGAGAAAAATGAATGAACCCAGCGGTCGATTCGGATCCTGCAGACCTGCCCGGGCACGACGCACTGCGTTAGACACCGCCTTGATAGCTTCGTCCTGGCCAACGACGCGGAGATGCAAGTGCTCCTCGAGTTTTACGAGCTTCTCGCGCTCTCCCTCCTGCAAACGCGAAACGGGAATGCCAGTCCAGCTCGAAACGACTTCGGCGATGTCCTCCTCTGTCACTTCTTCGCGTAACAAACGCTTTTTATTCTTGGCCGATTTCGCAGTGAGATCGGCCAATTTCTTTTCCAAATCAGGAATGCGACCGTATTGTATTTCGCTCGCATTGCCCAATTCACCGCGCCGCTGTGCGCGTTCTAATTCAGTCCGGAATCGCTCGATCTCTTCCTTAACTGTCCGCTGCTCATCGATGAACGCTTTCTCCTTTTGCCACTCAGCTTTTAACGCGTTCGATTTTTCCTTTAGCGCAGCCAATTCATTCTCGAGCTTTTTCAAACGCTCTTTACTTGCTGGATCTTTCTCTTTCTTGAGCGCCTGGCGTTCCATTTCATGCTGCATGATCTGGCGCTCGATCACGTCGATTTCTGTCGGCATCGAATCGAGCTCGATCTTCAAACGGGACGCCGCTTCATCGACCAAGTCGATCGCCTTATCTGGCAGAAACCGATCGGTGATGTAGCGATGCGACAGCACCGCTGCCGCGACCAATGCCCCGTCGGTGATCCGGACGCCATGGTGCACTTCGTAGCGTTCTTTTAATCCGCGCAGGATCGCGATTGTGTCTTCAACGGTCGGTTCGTTCACTAGCACCGGCTGGAAGCGTCGCTCCAAAGCCGCGTCTTTTTCGATGTATTTGCGATACTCGTCGATCGTGGTTGCCCCGACGGTGCGGAGCTCGCCGCGCGCCAGCATCGGCTTGAGCATATTCGACGCGTCGACCGAACCTTCGGCTGCGCCCGCGCCGACGATGGTGTGCAATTCATCGATGAATAGAACGATCTGGCCCTGAGAATCGGTGACTTCTTTTAAAAACGCTTTGAGCCGGTCCTCGAATTCTCCGCGGTATTTGGCGCCAGCGACCATCGCGCCGATGTCCATCGCAATGATTCGTTTGTTTTTCAGTGAATCGGGGACGTCGCCGCTGATGATGCGCCGTGCCAGACCTTCGACAATTGCCGTTTTACCGACACCCGGATCACCGATGAGCACCGGATTATTTTTTGTCCGGCGCGATAAAACCTGCATAACGCGGCGGATCTCATTGTCGCGTCCGATCACCGGATCGATCTTGCCGCGGCGCGCCAGTTCCGTGAGGTCGCGCCCGTATTTTTCCAGCGCCTGAAATTTGCCCTCGGGATTTTGATCGGTGACCCGCTGCGAGCCGCGCACCTGCTGAAGTCCCTGCATCAGCTTGTCGCGGGTACCGCCCAGATCCTTCAGCAATTTTGCCGCAGGAATCCCGCTTTGCGGGACGCCGGCTAACGCGAGCAGATAATGCTCAGCGCTGGTGAATTCATCTTTGAGCTTGGACATCTCCTTCTCGGCGCTGTCCAGCACGGTACGGAGCTCATTCGAGACCCGCAGATCGGCGACGCCGCCGTGGATTTTCGGGCGACGCTCCAACTCCGTGCGAAGCCGTTCCTGCAACTGATCAACATTTGCCCCAATCTTCTCGAGGAGCGGGCGAGCTATTCCATCGCTTTGGTCCAGAAGAGCGGAAAGAAAATGTTCGTTCGTGATTTCGGAATTGTTCAGTTGCGACGCGAGGTCCTGCGCCGCCTGCAGGGCCTCCTGCACCTTCTGCGTGTATCTGTCGATGCGCATGGTTCAAAGTAACCAAGGAGCGGCGGTTTCCAATCCGCCGTTTACGTTGGTCTTGTCGCACAGTGATTTTCGTGCGGCCTTTCGGATAGAAAAAGTCCGCGATCGGGAGCGCATACCGAAGCGCTGCGAACATGGATTCGACATTCACGCTTCGTCATTCCTTCGTCAGTCGCCATTCGTGCTTCGTCATTGTCCAGGGTCGCGAGCAGGAGCATGAGCACGAGCAAGAGTACGAACGCGCTCCGTTTGACACAAACGCCCCTACAACGATGAGTGTTTCCCGATGAACGCGCAGGAAAAATGGGTCGGATCGAAGTCGCTCGCGCTGCTACGTCAGGGACCCTTTCGCCGCTACATCATCGGTTCGCTCATTTCCGACAGTGG
>DATDAJ010000125.1:0-2277 GCA_036525475.1 Candidatus Udaeobacter sp. | reverse complement strand
GCCTTCAGGAATATGCAACGTCTGCGACGTGCCGCCCGCGATCGACAGTTGCTCATTGGTTTGCGCGCGCAGTTCGATCTCGGCGTTCAGGCCGGAGCCTTCCACGTTATTGGCGACGGTCACTCCAGTTTCGAATTCGTCTCCAGGCGCCGCGAGCACGGGCACGCTCGGTGTAATTACAAAAGCTCCGCGAATCAGAGTCTCGCGCTCGCTCGAAGCCACCGCATCGTCCGCGATCGCGACAGCCATGATCTTCAGTGTGCCATCGAAATAATCAGGCACGTCATAGACGACTTCGCGCTTGGTGCTATCGGCATCGACGATGCCCGACCAAAAGACAACTGGCTTTTCGGTGACCCGCTTGAAGGGATTCAAGCGTTGGATGTCACCGCCACCGCCGAACGCCGACACTGAGCGCAGCAGCGAAAATTCCGGAATGATCAGATCGACAATCTGCGCCGTGTCGACGCGCAGCATGCATTTGCGGAAGTAAAACCCGAGCGGGTCCGGCGTTTTGTAATCGGTGACGTGAAGAATTCCTTCATCCACGGCGAAGATAACGATCTTGCTGGGCCGATCTGTCTTGTAATTGATGTGCAATGGTTCGCCCGGCTTCGCATTGGCCGATGCATTGATTTCAACATTGAGCCGGCGCTTTTCTTTGTTCGCGGTGAATGGCATGACGCCATAGCTCAGCGGGCTGACGAAAATTTCCTTCGAATCCAGTGCGCGGACGAACGCGACGTTAACGTAACCACTGCCTTCGAAATCTTCCGGAACACGAATACGCTGGACGCTGCTAGCCGAGTCCGCATGGAACCATTGCTGCGTGTAAACGCGGTCGCGCTCGATAGTAATTAGTCCGCTACCAGCATAAGGAGCGGTAATGCTGACTGCGATTTCGTTACCGCTGTTGTAATGAGCACGGTCAAGTTTGACTTGCAGTTCGACATTCTTTTCGAGTGACCGCGAAACTGCGCCGCGGCCAATCACACAGAATTGCAGTTTGGTGAGACGCCGATCCTGATCGTCGCGCAACTCGAACACGTAATTGCCTGGCTCGTCCGTGGGGAGGGTGTAGTGAAGGCCGTTTGCAGAAACCGAAATCTTCTTCGATTTCGCGACGCGCTCTTTCAAAACCGACTCGTAAGCAAAATTGCCGTTCTCCTGCTTGGTCAGAACGGAGACCTGTTCCTGCGCGATGACATTCGCAGTCACGTTTGCCAGCGCGATGCGGTTGAGCTGCGGATCGACTGCGACAAGATCGATTGTGCGCGGTTTATCCATCTCGATGTACCGCAAGTCGCCGTCGGGTTTGCAGCCGATCACATACGGCAAAGCCGAAACGAGCACGTCTACTGTGCCCGTGACACTGCGGCCGCCTTCCGCCTCGAATCCTTCCGCAATCAAACGCATGGAGTACGTCGCGTCGGCGAAACGCTCGAGCTGCAAATCAAATTCCGTTTGGCCGGCGGAGTCGGTCTTGTTCTCACCAAGCTCGATCGTCTGTTCATGCCGTTCTTTCTTCTCGTCGAACAGCGGATCGAAAAAGACGTAGTTTGGATATTCTTTGAAAGAGAATGCGCTCGGCGCGAGCTCCAGCCGCGCGGTTACCTTGCGATCTGTTGCCGGCGTTCCATAAAGATTTGCGAGCACAACCGCGGCGCGCATTTCCTTTGGCTGGATCCAGCCACGCGCTGCATTTTGCGAAAGCCGCGTCTCGATTTTCATTCGATCCGGCAGAAATTCTTTTACGTTCGCCGTGCTCGAACCGAGCAAGGTGGAGCGCTTGCTGTTCTTAACGAGGTAAACGTTGAAGCTGTAGAGGCCGGTCGGCGAGTCATTGGCCGTTTGATAAGTCAGCTCGGTGAATCCGCTGTCGGGCAAATTGACTTTCCTGGTTTGAACCCGGTGATCCCGCGCGTCTACCACTTCGGTTTCAATCGGAAGCCCTCCGAGCTTGCCATTCCAGTTGCGCTGCTTCACGACGATGCCGATGTGAACGTCGTCGCCGGGCCGGTAAACACCCCGCTCGGTGAACACGAATGCATCTAGGTTTTCTGGCAGAACACTATCCGCGCCGTCGATGTCGAACCGCGAAAAGTTCAGTTGCCGGTCTTCGCGATTGTACGGAATGAACGATACGTCCTCCCCGTTACGCGCCACGAATGCGATCGGCGTTTTCTCCCGCGTTGATTTCGCGACCGATCCGAACGTGCAATGGCCATTGGAGTCGGTCGTAGCGCTTTGGATAGCGATGCCGTTTTTGCCCAAAAG
>DATDAJ010000124.1:0-3932 GCA_036525475.1 Candidatus Udaeobacter sp. | reverse complement strand
GTGGTGATAGCGAACCGGTCCCAATCAATCCCAATCACGCGCTCGAATTTGTCGAGCAACGCTTTTGCAAAAAATCCCGCGCCGCAGTACGCGTCGATTAACAGGTCCTGATTTGGCGGAACGAGATCGACAATTAAATGCCGCAGCGCCTGTGCGACCTCGTCGTTTACCTGCGAAAACACGCGCGGCTCGGACGCACTTCGCAGCGTGTAATGCCCGTCCCGGACATGTTTTTGTTCGCGCAACTCTGCCAGGGCGCGGTTGACCTGCTCCCGCGAGATCGGGCAACACTCGATATCAATCAAACGATGCGAATCGCGCCGAAAAAAACCGATCACGCCGTCTTGCGCGTGCACGGTGATGCGGTTGCGATATGCGTACTGCCTCGGCGACGGGATAATCGGCCGCATGGGAATATCCTTCAGTTTGCCGATTCTCTGGAGCGCGTCGCGCACCTGTCGCCACTTAATCGCAAGCTGATGTTGGTAATCGATGTGCTGATAGGCGCAGCCGCCGCATCGGCCGAAATACGGGCACTCTGGCGTGACACGGTTCGGCGAACTTTGCTTAACTTCGACCAGATCTGCTTCGGCGAACTGCTTCTTTTCCCGGACGATTTCGGCGGAAACTAGTTCGCCCTCAATGGTGTAAGGAACAAAAACGGCTTTGCCTTGCTCCCGCGCCACGCCTTTGCCGCCAAAAGCAATGTCTTCGATTTTCAGATCGACAACGCGCATATCTTTAACACCTCTTCAGCTGGGTGTGTCCGACAACGACACAGATATTAAATTGCTTTAGCAGTTTTCACGCTGAGAGAAACCGCTGAAGCGGTTACATCCGGCACGCGCGCTGAGCATCGCGCTAAAGCGCGGTGTTAAGAAGAGGCTCGCCAAAAACATGGCTGTAACTGGGCGACGGAAGTGTCACGTCGCGCCAAGCGCGCGTTCGATGGCGGCCTCTAGCTTGTCGAGCTTGATGGGTTTGATGAGATGCTCGGAGAAGCCGGCCTGCAAACTTCGTTCGATATCGCCGTTATTGCCAAAGCCGCTGATCGCAATCCCTGGAACATTGGCGATCGCGCGCAATTGCATCATCAGATCCATTCCAGTTCCATCCGGAAGGGCAATATCGCTGATGAGCAGATCGAATTTGTTGCGAACGGCAGCCTCCATGGCCGAGCGGACGTTGTGCGACACCGCAACGAGATGCCCGCGACGCGCCAGCAATTTCTCCAGTGCAGCGCAGGTGTCGTGATGATCGTCGACCAGAAGAATCTTCAGAGCTTGTCGTGCAGAATCAGTAACCGCTTTTGAAGCGACGCTGGCTGATTCACCCTGCGGGAGAGCTTGCATCGATAACGTAAAGGTTGAGCCGCGATTGGGTCCGTCGCTTTGTGCAGTCAGCGTGCCGCCATGGGCCTGCGCGAGAGATTTTGAAATGGCAAGACCCAGGCCGAGCCCGCCAAAACGGTGCTCAAAAGAGCGGTTGCCCTGTTCGAAAGGATCAAAAATGCGCTGCATAACTTCAGGCTCCATGCCGATGCCGGTGTCGCGGATGCTAACGGTGAAAACTGCTTCCAATGGATTGTCTGAGGAAATTGTGATGTCTCCTCCTTCAGGGGTGAATTTGATGGCGTTCTTGAGCAAGTTCCAAATGATCTGCTGAAATTTCGCGGTGTCGGCAGTCAAATGGTGAGTCTTCGCTCTCAAATTGAGATGCACATTAAGTTTTTTGGATCTCGCCTCGGCGCGACAAATCTCGACGACGTTCGACACCGCCTGGTGCGCATCGACCGGAGCGAAACGCAATTGCATTTTGTCTCTGGCAATTCGGGTGAAGTCGAGCAGGTCATCAATCAACTGCGTTTCCAATTCGATATTGCGACGGATCATCGCCAGCGATGCTTTAGTATCTTGAGTTTGTGACGGCTCTGTTTCGAGCGAGTCCAGCGCAGAAATGACCGGAGTAAGTGGCGTGCGCAGTTCATGCGAAAGCATCGCCAGAAAATGGTCTTTGGTGCGATTCGCCGCTTGGACGATGCTTTTTTGCTGGTGAAGCTTTTGCTCGATACGCCGTCGCTCAGCCATGCCAGCGGAAAGCGCCATTGCCGTGATGGCGAGCACTGCTGTCCACGATTGCACAGTGAGCAGCGACTGATTCTCACTTTGACCAGCAAATGGCCCAAAGCCGCGCACTGTTCCCCACACCGCTAATACGCACAGAATGAAAATACCTGTGGCAGTTTCGCGTTGAGTAAAGCGGAAAGCTGTCCAAATCACAATCGGTCCACAAATGAACGCGATGGGATAATTTTTCGCAGAGATCTCAAGCCAACCGCCAAAGACAACTGCACTCAATAACGTTAGCAACAGAAGGAGGACGCCAACTTCTACCGCTTCCTTTTTGTTCCAGACTAATTTCCACCTAATGCCCCAAAGAAGAACCACTGGAGTGAAAATAAGATCGCCAGTCACATCGCCGAGCCACCACGTAACCCAAATCGCGCCGTATTTTGTCCAGTCGGCAAAGCCGTCCAGCGCAAGGCTGGTCACGCCGAACGCTGGGCTCAGGACAGCGCTGATCGCTGCGGCGAGAGCGAATTTGAAAACGCCCTGTGGCCGATCAAAAACGTTCTTGCCGCCCGCGAAGCGGTTCACCAGCCACGCGCCCGCTATGGCCTCAAGTGTGTTGCCGCTCGCGATGGCAACTGATGTGACGATGTTTCCCGCGGTCGTTAGGTTTACCAGGAACGCACCAACAAAAATCGCTGGCCACGCTCGATAGCCGAGCAAGAGTATTCCTGCCAGCGCGATTCCCGCCGGCGGCCACACCGGCGATGCACTCGCGTGCAATGATGCCAGGTTTAAACCGATTTTGCCGGCGATGAGGTAAATGATTGCGAATACGCCGATGAGCGGCAGCCCGGCAAAACGTCCCGATTGCATTATCCCAACCGCCTTAATCTCGGTCACTTTGACGCTGACGCCAATGCGGGTCAACGCATTGATTCGTGCGCACTTTGCGGCACGGCTGCACTACTCTACCGGAACGAGCTTTTCGCGATCCGCGAAGAGATTTTGGAGCTGATGACTCAGCTGCGATCGTGCTGACCTGCGAGCCGACGCACGCAAGAGTCGCTTAAATCATCCAAACAGCACACCAACGTTCGGCAAAAGCGGGCGCTAGTTGAAATCGTGGTGCGTATCGCGCACGTACGGGTATTTCGACTCGTTACCGACTTCGGGCGGGAATTCCGCGTAACCGCCATGGATGTAAGGAATGTCTGAGGGCAGCAAAGGCTGATAGCTGTCTCGCCAAATTGGAAACGGAAAGGTCAGGATCTCAATGAGGCCGGCCACGTGGCGCGCCGCTGTGCGTCCCGCTCCCTTCCAAACGCCATAGCCGGCTCCAGCGGAATTACCTTCGGTTTGGTTGATTTGGTTAACAGTGGTAAAGAACTCAGTCGGGGCGATGATGAAGTTCGAGATACCGCGACCGAGTTTGCGCGTTGGACCATAATCGTTTCCGGGCGGGTCTTGAATATCAGCGAACGCTACGGTGGCAAGGCTAACGATCGCAGCGGAGGCAAGCATAGTTTTCATAAGGGTCGTTAGCAGTTAAATGATTCCAAACAGCAAAGGCAATGCTTTATTTTGCGTGTTCGCGCGCAGCCTCGTTTTTCGTTTTCAACATGGAAAGCCAGATAGTGACTCCCAGAATAAGCACAATGATTCCCAGCGAGATCACTCGGGGAAACGGCAGAAATTCTGCGGTAATCATTTTGAGGCCCACGAATCCGAGCACCAACGCCAGTCCGGTTCTAAGATAAACGAAACGGTTCATCAGACCCGCCAGCAGGAAGTAAAGCGATCGCAAGCCAAGGATCGCGCAGATGTTCGACGTATACACAATGAATGGATCTTGACTGATCG
>DATDAJ010000123.1:0-2452 GCA_036525475.1 Candidatus Udaeobacter sp. | reverse complement strand
GGGAGAGCGGTTTCAGCATGATCGAGGTCTGCTCCACGCCGGAGCATCTTAATTTCCACGACCTCAAATCGGTACATCGCGCGGCGGAGCAAATCAGAGACCTCGGCATGGAGGCTTATTCGTTTCACGCGCCGTTCGCGCCGAAGATCGATATCGCGTCTACCGACGACGCACAGCGGACTGAATCTGTTGCAGAAATCTTCAAAGCAGCGGAAGCGGCTGCGGTTTTACAAGTGCACTATTTTGTAATGCACCCGGGACCCGAAAATCCGGCGACGATCCCGGCATCAGAGCAGTTGCCACGGATGCAACACGTCGTCGAATCGCTGAATCAGGTTGCCCGGCGCTGTAAAGAACTCGGCATCATGTGCGTTCTGGAAAATAAATTACCGCATCTGCTTTTCGGGAACACGAGTGATATTTTGTGGATCCTGGACGGAATTAATTCAGCGGAGGTCGGCGCCTGCTTCGACACGGGTCATGCTTATCTCGGAGGCGACATTCACAACCTCGTGCATAAACTCGCCGGTCATCTCCGAATCATTCACGCCCATGATAATGGCGGTGCCGAAGATAATCACTGGCCCCCCGGAGATGGAAAAATTGAGTGGGAAAAATTCATGCGCGATCTAATCGAAGTAGGGTTCCGCGGCGCATTCATTCTGGAAATGGCTGGCAACAATGATCCGGCCGTTACGATGACCAATGCGCGGCGCGGGCGAAGCTATTTGCGCGACGTGGGAAGACGCTTGGCGCTCGCGAAGTGAAGCTGGGAAGCTTCGCAATTTTTGCGCAGTTAAAGCCAAGCGGCGATTATCGCCGAGGACTATGCCAACTCTATGCTAAATCGAGAAAAGGAGGCGTTATGAAAAAAGTGCTGCTCACAATTGTAGAACCAACGACTGCCACTTTGCTGATTGCTTTCGGAATTGGTCTCGGTGTAGCGGTGCATCCAGTGTTTTTTCTCGCGGCATTGCTGATAGCGATCGCTGCATTCATTCAAAGCCTGGTTAACACAGCTGGCCATCTGACGCATCGACATTCGTGAAACCGATGAAGATTCGACATTCGCAATTGGAACCGGAAAGGTTAGCCTTGGTAACTGATGGATACCGCGATTGTGACTGCAATGGCCGGCGTCCTCGGATCGCTCGTCGGTGGCTCTGCCTCGGTAGCGGCGACCTGGGTAACGCAGCGAACTCTTAGCAAGCGGGAATTGATCCGGACCGAGATCCGCCGGCGCGAAAGTCTTTACGGCGAGTTCATCAGCGAATGCTCGGCACGGATCATTGACTCGTTCGAGCGCACGTTGGAAAAACCGGAGACATTGTTGCACGCCTATGCTCTGCTGAACCGCATTCGCCTTTGCGCCTCGGACGCAGTCCTGGCGCAGGGAGAAGCCACGCTGCGCTTCATTACCGAACAATACTTCTCTCCCAATCTTTCGGTCGACGAAATGCGTAAACTCGTTCGGAAATGGACCACTGACCCGCTCGAGCCATTCGGCGAAGCGTGCCGTGTCGAACTTAAATCGATCCGCGCAGCCGTGTAGCCGTGCACCATTTGCTTCCTGCAGCGGAACCTAAAAATGAAATTTTGGGCACGAAACGGTCAATGTTTCGCAAGCATTGCGCAGCGGCGACGAACACCGGAATGGTTGAATTTGAAGCGCACTGGAACTGCAAGCTATGAACCTGCCTGACAAACGAATCGCCTGTTTCCTGGATGGAAATCGTCCTTGATCCAGCGATGCCAACATACAGCGGCGGCCTCGGTATTTTTGGCGGCGATACGTTGGGCGCCGCGACCGAACAAGCACCGAAGTGAACCACACTACGCAGGTCCGCACGGTGGAAGCGTGGGATAACGAAGGCGGCCTCGGACCGCCCGGCGCGGTTTGGCTGGAAAACGAGCAGGCATGGAACTTCACTTTGTACTCGCGGCATGCGAGGGGCGTGACTTTGCTGTTGTATGGCGCGACGGATTTCGTTGAGCCGATGTTTCAGCTGCAACTCAATCCGTTGAAGAATAAGACCGCGCGTGTCTGGCATTGTCTTGTGCCGCAGCAGTTGGCGCCTGCGGCGAGATACTACGCCTATCGAGTGCAGGGTCCATGGAACCCTGCGGTGGGACATCGCTTCGATGCGGACAAGGTCTTGTTCGATCCCTATGCGGAAGAATTGTTTTTTCCGCCGGAGTTTTCGCGCGAAGCGGCCAGGCACCCGGGTCGCAACGATGGCCGTGCGATCTTGGGAGTATTACCGCGCACCGAGCAGCCGTTCGATTGGGGCGGAGCACCGCCGCTGCGACATACGCATGACGCAGTTGTCTATGAGCTACATGTCAAAGGATTCAGCGCGCGAGCGAATTCCGGGGTGCCTAACGACAAGCGCGGCACATTTCTGGGGTTAATCGAGAAGATTCCTTATTTGCAGGAACTGGGAATCACCGT
>DATDAJ010000122.1:0-3758 GCA_036525475.1 Candidatus Udaeobacter sp. | reverse complement strand
TGCCGTAATCACATCGATCTGCTGTGCCGGGCTCCATTTGTGCACATCGGCTAATTGAAAACTGGCGCCGCGAATTTTGTTCAATCGGGCGTTTGATTTAGCCACGGAAATCGCCGCGGGATCGTTATCGATACCTATGACTTGGCCGGCACCGAAACATTTTGCCCCCAAAGCAAGAATTCCGCTGCCAGTCCCGAGATCGGCGAGCGACCAGCCGGGGTTCCAGCGGCGGGTCAGTTGTTCCAAAAAACGAAGCGACATTGCCGTCGTGGCGTGCTCGCCAGTTCCAAATGCCAACGAAGCTGGAATGATAATGTGGGAGCGCCGCGATAGTCGGGACACTAAAGTCTCTCCTACATTCGAAACCACCAATCGATTCCCGATCTTGATTGGCTTCGAATCGACACGCGCAAATCGCTCCAACCAGTTGCGCCGCAAGGCCTCGATTCGGCCGCCAAATACCTTGAGCAGGGCAGACGAAACGCTCCGAGAGCGGCATACAATTTCCAGTTCCAGACGCTTACGCCCCGGCCTGCGTACGATTACGAGCTGGCCAGAAGCATGCGTTTGAAGGAGGTCTTCATGCGCTTTGACCCAGCGGAGTTCCGCAAATTTTCGCCAGAAAAACATCGATGACGCTAGAGAAAGTGCCGCTTGATGAACGCACGTCCCGAACCCGATTTGAGATATCTTTCAAATGCGACGGCCGCGCTTTCGTCCGCAAAAGCAACATAGGCCAAGAGCGTCCAAGGTCGGAACTTCGCTGTATGTGGAGAGCGACCCTTCATTATGTTGTTTGAGGCGCTGTCGCAGATCGCAAGTCGAACCGATATATGGTTGTGTTGGGCGAGAGCGGGACTTCAACAAGTAGACGTATTACATCACAAGGCTGGCCTGCCAGCCGTAGCTTGGAGCGTTTTGGGCGGCCGACCTTCGCCAAGGCTACGGCGCGCTCGCTCCAGCCTTCGATTTGCGCTCCGCTCCAAGCGAAGGCTGGAGCGGGTGACGAGGCTCGAACTCGCGACGTCCACCTTGGCAAGGTGGTGCTCTACCAACTGAGCTACACCCGCAGTTTTGAGAGGGACAATAATGTCCAGTCAACCGCGCCACGCAACCTTTTAATTGTCCTGGAAGGGGCAAAATCGTTGAATCCAAATTAGGCGTTCACTTCATCCTATGATTAAACACTCTATGAAAAAACTATTCCTCCTCTGCATGGTCTCGCTCGGGCTGTATGGCAGCTTGTTTCCGCAAAGTCCAACCGAAACTCCGATTGCCAGCCCAACAGCACCGACGGCAGCAACAGCCGCGACAGCCGCGACAGCGGCAACCTCAATAGCGGCACCAGCATCAACGGCAGTACCTAGTGCGACGTCTAGTTCCGCTTCATCCGATCTCGCTGACAAAATTCACCGGAAGCTGGAGAAAAAGCTTGGGCACAAGCATGGAATCACCATTGACACCGGCGATAAGGATGATGACGCCGATCTCGAACAGATGCGCAATTTAGTGGCGATTCCAATCGTGGCGATCGTGTTCCTGTCCATATTCGGCGCGCCGGTGGCGATCGTGGTTATGATTGGGATATTTTCAATGATCGCAACTCGGATGCGGCAGCGGACGATCCGGATGATGGTAGAGAAAGGGCAGCCCGTCCCCGCAGAACTCTTGGCGCCTGCTACACGAGGCATACGCCGGCGCTCAGATGCGCGGCGCGGGGTCATTTGGACCATGGTAGGCCTCGGTCTGATGATATGGCTCGCAGCCGTGAACGATTGGGAAGGCGGCGCGTGGTCGTTTGGACTGATTCCGTTCCTGATCGGGCTTGGGTATTTGATTGTATGGAAATTGGAAAACAAAAAGGACATTCCGCCTCCGCCCCCGGCACCGTAATATTGCGGCCGTGGAGCTTACTGATGCGGACCTCGTTGCGCGAGTTCTTGCCGATGACGATCAGCACGCCTTCGGCGAACTCGTGCGGCGGCATCAATCGAGCGTGCGCGGTCTGCTGCGACAACTCACCCGCACAGACATTGCTCTGGCAGATGACCTTGCGCAGGAAGCTTTTCTCCGGGCCTACAAAAACATCCGCAGCTTTCGCGGTGAAGCGCGGTTTTCCACATGGCTTTATCGAATCGCGTACAATTGCTTTCGCGAGGACGCGCGGCGTCGCAAGGAGTTGGTGGGCGTGGATGAGGAGCAATGGCAGGCAGAACAGGATCCGCACACTGTCGATCCCGGTTTGAGACACGATCTTATGCACGCGCTTAATTTGCTTCCGTTACATGAGCGCACTGCGATTGTACTTTGCTGCCAGAACGGTCTGTCGCACGATGAAGCCTCGCGTGTCCTTGACATTCCCCTCGGCACGGTCAAAACGAACGTTTTGCGAGGCCGCGAAAAACTGAAACGAACACTGGCGGCGTGGGGGCCGAATTGATAAGGTGAATCCAATGATCGACGACGAGACGCTAGACCGACAACTGCGCGAAGCAGTGCCCTACATTAACGACGACGGATTCACCGCGCGCGTTATAGCCGGGCTGCCGGCAGCACGGCGTGAGCCGCAATGGCTGCGTGCAATGATTGTCGTTGGCCTGGCGTTAATCGGAACCGGGATGGCTTACTTCCTTTCCGGTGGCGGCAGTTTGGTTCGGCAAGGCATGGTCCAGATGGCGGACTTCCCGATTTGGCTGTTGCTGGTGTTCGCGTTTGGGTGCGGCCTCGTGGTAGGCGCGTTCGCTGTCATCTTCGCGATCCGCAAGACTCCTGAAGTACGCGATCTGACCCGGCTGGATTTTTGAAGCGCCAAGTTGATTACACCCCGGCCAATTCGCGCGCCTGCCGCACATCGCGCTCGATCTGCAGAACGAGCGCATCAACGTTCTCGAATTTCTTCTCCGGCCTGAGATAACGGACGAAGCGCAGCTCGAGATCTTTGCCGTAAATGTCGCGATCGAACTCGAGCAGGTAAACCTCGAGAATGCGGTCCGATCTCCCGCTGCTCACCGTGGGCCGATAACCGAGATTCACCACGCCGGGATAGACAACGCCGTCTAGCCTTGCTTCGGCGAAATAAACGCCGTTCGGCGGAAATTGCTCGCTGTGGGCACTCAGGTTCGCGGTCGGAAATCCGATTTTCTTTCCCAGATCATCACCATGCACAACAGTTCCCAGGATCGTGTATTCGCGGCCAAGCATGGTCGCCGCTTTTTTAAAATCGCCACCTTCCACAGCGCGCCGGATGGTCGTGCTGCTCACAATTTCGCCATTAGCAGTCACCGGCGGAATTCCCACGACGTTGAAATCAAACTGCGCACCGAGTTTTTCAAGGAACTGGAGATTGCCACGGCGATTTCTTCCAAACGACCATTCGTGTCCGACGCAAATTTCACGCAGCGGTTTCGAATGCTGGACCAATTGCTGCACGAAATCCTCGGGTTCAGTGGCGGCAAAATGTTTATCGAATGAAATGATCAGAAGATGTCGCACGCCAAGCGCGCGAATCAGAGCGATCTTGTGCGGTGTAGCGGTAAGCAAATGCGGCGCTTTGTCAGGCCGCAGTATTTTTTCCGGGTGCGGATCAAAGGTGACTACAACAGGCGTGCCATTCACCGCCCGAGCGTGTTCCGCAGAAGTCGAAATGACTGCCTGATGCCCGAGATGGACGCCGTCGAAGACACCGATAGCGAGAAAGAGCGGACTTGATAACTGCGAGAGCTCCGGAATCGAACGGAGGATTTGCATCATAACTCACT
>DATDAJ010000121.1:0-2513 GCA_036525475.1 Candidatus Udaeobacter sp. | reverse complement strand
CGCTCCGCTCAACATGACAATGGTTAATGGCTTGGGTTCGCGCAAAGATTCTGCTGGCGTTTGCGGCGATTTGGTTTTGACTTCCGCATGTTTAAGGCTGCGCTCTTTCTGGCGCTCGGGTTCTTTGGCGTTTGCTTTCCCGTCGTAGCGCAGCAGGCCAAACATTCCGAAGCAACGCAACATCGAGTCGCTGGGTCCGCTGTGATGCCGCTCGATGCGGTTTCTGATCTCAGCATCTATCGTCACAACGTTGTGAATGCTTCGAATTCCATTCTATTTCACAACGGGCCGGTTCGCGCATGGTCCGATGGCGCGCAGTTGGTAAGCGAAAGTGCATTCGTGCAAATTGGAATGGCGCCGCTCGGGTTATTTCCAGTGACATATTTGGCTCCGAGTGATATCGGGGCCAGGTCCATCAGAAAGCCAAGCGCCGCTTCCAATTCTCCATCGCAAATGGTTGCGACGGATGGAAAAGATTTGCCGGGTGAGATGATCAGTTCGCCGTTGAATCAAGTCTATTACACCGGAGAAGTCGGAGTCGTTTACGGACGATGGAGCGGCAAGAGCAGCGGCGATTACGTGGGGAGTTACGTTTGGGGCGAGGTCGGCAACGACAAATTTCAGATCACAGCCGGCGCTTCGTTCGAGAATTGGAGCGACAACTCACCGAAAATTCGCGCGTATCCTTATTCGAGATAGGTGTGGCCAGCCCCGAAGCAGCAACAAGGTGGATCGTCTTGTCCTCAAGACGATGTCAGCTGATTCGCGGAAGCGCAGATGTTTGACTGCACTGCCGCCTGGTCTAGCCAAGGCGTTGAGGATAACGCGTTCCACCTTCAGAGGTGGATCGACTTGTCCTCAAGACGATGGGGTTTTATTCGCCGACAGGCGCAAGAATTTCCTGGCACAGTTGCGGGGTCGCTGCGTAGCGTGACAAACGTTGAAGATTTATCGCGGCTTCCCGGAGCGCTTGCATCATCGGGTGCCGCACTGGGTAGAGCCTGGCGCGCAGTTTCACGTCCGCATCAGACTCGATCGTCAGAAACAGCAAAGGCCGTTGATTGAGCCCTCGCTTGCTCAAGGGATTTTGGATTCGGCAAGATTCTATGAAGCGAAATTGCGATGGCATATCAAGCTCTTTCTGGTGATGCCGGATCACGTCCACGCGGTGCTCTCTTTCGCGCGTGACGAATCGATGAGCGAAGTTGTCTGAGATTGGAAACGTTTCCATAAGCGAACGAATCACGTCATATGGCAGGAAGGATATTTTGATCATCGCCTGCGGCTTGACGAACGCGGCGCTCAGCTTTCAGCAAAACTAAATTACTTTCGGCAGAACCCCGTAGCTGCTGGTCTATGCGCCAAAGCAAAGACTGGCCTTGGCTAATTGATCCTATCGTGCGCAAAGGTGGATCGGCTTGTCCTCAAGACGATGGGATTTGATTCGCCGAAGGCGCAAATATCAGGCGGCAAAGCCACAATGATTAGTCAACGCGTTGAGCGTAAAGCTCCGTGGGAGCCACGCTCCTTTACGGAGGACAACGCGTTCCACCTGGAGGCAAGCAGGGTGGGCGCAGATATATGGCGGCAGAGCCGCATTCTAAGCCAACGCGTTGAGGACAACGCGTTCCACCACATTGCATTTCACCACGTGAAATTTGCTTGGGCATTTTGGAATTGCGATTTAGACCTTTAAGCCGATGCCTGCACCATCGCGCCTGATCAGTCTTAACCTCGGATCTCAAACGTTCGGTCTGGCCGAATTCCGAGTCGCCCACGGCGGTTTGACGCTGGTGGATTATCGCCTGCGCGAAGTGCCTATCGATCCAGAGACCGGGCACCGTCGCGACGCACATGTTGCGTTGGAGGAGGCCGCCGCGGTGTTACGCGAGATGATGCACGAAATGCAAATTACTCGTCGCGCAGTCAATTATGCTTTGCCCGCGCAATCCGTGTTCGCCCGGTTTGTGAAATTGCCGCCGCTGGGACAGGAAAAACTGGACAAAATTATCTCGTTCGAAGCGCAGCAAAATGTTCCGTTTCCTTTAGACGAAGTGGTCTGGGACTACCAGATCGTCGGCGGCGGAATGGGCGAAGAAATTCAGGTCGTCCTAGTCGCGATCAAAGTTGATTTGCTCGACGAAATCAATGCAGATGTGGAAGGGACAGGACTACAAACGTCCATTGTCGACATTGCGCCGATGGCGCTCTACAACGCCTTTCGCTACAGCTACCCCAAAGTCGGCGATTGTTCGCTGCTGCTGGATATCGGTGCGCGCACCACGAACATTCTTTTCATTGAATCAGGAAGAGTTTTTTTGCGGAGCATTCCGCTGGGCGGCAGCACGATCACCGCCGCGATGGCGAGGGAATTCAACGAATCATTTGCCGCGGCGGAAATTCGCAAGAAACGGGATGGCTTTGTCGGGCTGGGCGGCGCTTATGCCGAACCTGCCGATCCTAATGTTGCGCGGGTCTCGAAAATCGCGCGCAGCACCATGACCCGGCTCCAT
>DATDAJ010000120.1:0-5563 GCA_036525475.1 Candidatus Udaeobacter sp. | reverse complement strand
GAATCTAATCTGTTATAGTCATTGTATGCTGAACGAGCTTCGAGAGGCGGTGCGCAAAATTCCGTTTGAACCTTTCTGGATCGAGCTCAACAGCGGAACTGAGATTCCGGTGCCGCATTCGGATCACGTTTGGGTGCGAGAACGGCGTGCCGTAGTCGAAGACGACAAAGGGACTATTCACATCCTTTCACCGCTACACATCGCGCGCATTCGCTCGCAACAGCGCGAATCCGCGGCGTGATTACCTTCGCAGCGCCTACTTGCGCACTTGCAAGCGCTATCGAGTTTGTCATCCTGAGCGAAGCGCAGCGCAGTCGAAGGATCCCGCGACTCAATCTTGGATTTCGCAATGGGGTTGCTCGACTTCGCTTGCAATGACACAAAACATGTTTCGCACACACGACTGCAATTCACTTCGCAAAAGCGATATCGGCAGGCAGGTCACGCTTGCCGGATGGGTGAACGTCACTCGCGATCACGGCGGCGTGATTTTCATTGATCTGCGCGACCGCCAGGGACTGACCCAGGTGGTTTTTCGTCCAGAGGAAAATGCCGAGCTTGCAAAGCAGGCGCACACGTTGCGCGGCGAAGACGTCATTCAAGTTTCGGGTACCGTCGCCGCACGTCTGCCCGGTACGGAAAATCCAAATCTCGCGACTGGCGACATTGAAATCATTCCGAGCGAGCTGCGGATTTTGAATCGCGCTGAGCCGCTGCCATTTCCTATCGATGCCGAGCCGCAAAATGAAGATTTGCGGATGACGCACCGTTATTTGGATCTGCGGCGGCCACGGCTCGCGCGCAATTTGCGGATTCGCCACAGGGCCGCAAAAGCAACACGCGATTACCTCGACAGCCAGGGATTCGTCGAGGTTGAAACGCCGATTCTGTCCAAGAGCACGCCGGAAGGCGCGCGTGACTTTCTGGTGCCGAGCCGCATCACGCCGGGAAAATTTTACGCTCTGCCGCAGGCGCCGCAGCAATACAAACAGCTGCTCATGGTCGCTGGCGTGGAAAAATATTTTCAGATCGCAAAATGCTTTCGCGACGAAGATTTGCGTGCGGACCGGCAACCGGAGTTTACGCAGATCGACATTGAAGCGTCGTTCATCACGCCCGACGACATCTTCAGCGTCACCGAAGGAATGCTCGCGGCGGTTTTCAAGGCCGCGCGCGATGTTGACATTAAAACGCCATTCGACCGGCTTAGTTATCGCGAAGCGCTCGATCGTTACGGCAGCGATAAACCCGATCGCCGATTTGAAATGGAGCTGGTCGATCTTGGTGAGAATTTTCGTGAAAGCAGTTTCAAGGTTTTTCGCGGTGCGCTTGATGCCGGCGGCGTCGTGAAAGCAATCAACGCAAAAGGTTTTGCCGGAATCACCATTGGCCAGGCCGATGAGCTTACTGAAATTGCCAAGCTACATGGCGCGAAAGGTCTCGCCTTCATCAAGGTTGAGAACGGTGAATGGAAATCGCCCATCGTGAAGTTCTTCAGTGACGCCGAGAAGACCGCATTGCGATCAAAGCTGAAGATCGAAGAGGGCGATTGCCTTTTTTTCGCTGCTGACAAGTGGGAGATCGCCTGCGAGGTGCTCGGGCGATTACGCCTGCGTATCGCAGAGATGCAAAAGCTTATGCCTGCTGGCGAAACTTGGAATTTCCTTTGGGTCACGGACTTTCCGCTTTTCGAATGGAGTCCGGAAGAGAACAAATGGAACGCGATGCATCATCCATTCACTCGCCCCAAAGCCGAGGACGTGTCGCTGTTTGACGCGAAGAAATTTTCCGAGGTTCGCGCCGAGGCTTACGATGTCGTTTTAAACGGCGTTGAAATCGGCGGCGGCAGCATGCGAATCTACGAACCGGAGCTGCAGGACAAAATGTTCGCAGCGCTTGGAATCAGCCCGGAAACTCGAGAATCACAGTTCGGCCATCTACTCCGTGCGCTTCGGCTCGGCGCCCCGCCGCATGGCGGAATCGCGTTCGGCTTCGATCGTCTGGTTATGCTGATCTGTGGCGAACAAGGTATTCGCGACGTGATGGCTTTCCCGAAGAACAACCGGGGCATCGACCTCATGACGCAGTCGCCTGCGGGAGTCGATCCTCGACAGTTGAGAGACCTATCGCTCGAGCTGAGAAAAGACAAAAAGCTGTAGCGGCGACTGCGTCTTCGCGAATACATTCCGAGTATCAGCCGCAGCTTAAACGGAAGACGGCACAGGCACCTTTACTATAAGCGGCTAGCGGAATCTCACTTGCCACAGGCGCGTGCATGCATCACACCATTACGAAGTCCCGATGATCAAGGGGAAATTCCAACCGTACCCCCGAAATATGCTCTTCGTCACTCTGGGAAGAGGCGGTGTGGCGAACTTTGGCAGTAATTACATTAGCTGATCGGCAGTTGCAGCCGTATGCTAGTTCCGTAACAATCGCAGCGTCAATCGATCGCGCAGGTGTGCGGCCCCTTCTCTCTGCACACAAGACCGCATCATGAATCCTGTCGCTGCTCATAAAGATGAGCTTAAAAAATTGCTCGAGAACTTATCGGGCGACACTGCTGTCTCAGGGATAACTTTCGTCGCGTCCCTGGATGCTTATATCACGGGCCTCGACACCAATTGCTCAGACATCAGCGCCCGCGTCAATCCGCCACCAGCGCAAATAAACGCAGAATTAACATGGAACCAACATTGACTCAGAACTGCGCGCTCTACTACGCGCAACATAAAACTTCAAAAGGTCGTGCGGCGCTTTTCAGGAAGTTTCGCGCTGCGGCCCGCCTGCGGAGGCCGGATGTTCGGCGGCAGCTGACCTTCGGCGACTTATTCATCGTACCACGACTTCATCGGGACAACGGGTGCTGAGCCGCTTCATTGATTGTGATCATGGATCCCTTGACTTGCGCAAGTTCACAGAAGGAAGAAGGCGATTCTGCCGCAGAGCGACGTTGGGAAAACGAAGGGGGAAAAACGGGGCAACTTCAACAGTTACCCCGAGATGATCGAAACGAAGACGCCACAACCGGTCCGGCGCAAGGCACGTTGAAGGCATTCCGCTACCAAGATTGACAGCACATGCACCTAATCCAATTCCGCGAAATAATGCGAGATGCTGAAGTCGCATATGCAATTCATCCTATCGTGCGCAAGTACCTCCTAAGTGTAAAGGACACGACCAAAGCCCTAATCGCATGCGGCGTGCCGCGGGCTGCTAACGTAGCTCAGATTGCGAGCGCCTTGAGATGACTGCGGGTATTTTAACAGAGCCCAAGAGTCTCGCTAGAGGAGACAGCGCTCCGACTGTCGAAGCTGCAATTCCCCGTTGATAACCCGGTGTCGAAAAATAATTGACGCCAATGAAACGTTCAAAAACACGCGCCCTGATCCGCAACACCCGTGGACGAAGCGCGCTTTCTGCGACTTCGAAGCGCGCAATGACGCAAGCGGGTTCAGCCCGATCCTCTGATAAGGAAGTGATGGTACATCTGTCGCGCTCTCAGATTTTCAAAGATTACGAACGGGCTTTTAGCGAAGCGATGGGTTTACCGCTTAATATTCGAGCGCACCATTCATGGTCGCCTGCACACCATGGCAAAACAGATCACGATTCATTCGCGGCGATTCTGGCTCGTTTCAACCAAGCCCGCGCCGCATGCCTAAGGGCCCAAACCGATGCGTCCCAGGAACCGACCTCGACAACGCGCACCGCTACTTGGTTTGCGGGACTCTCAGAAAGCGCAGTGCCAGTGTATGTGGGTGACCACATTCTCGGTTTTCTCGAGACGGGCGAAGTAATGCTTAAGAATCCGACAAAAAAACACTTCGCCAGCATTACTCGGCAGCTCCGCGCGTGGGGCTACAAGACGGATTGGAAGCAACTTGAGCGGGCCTATTTTCGGTCGTGCGTTTTATCGCCTATCCGGTACCGCGCGATGTTGCGGCTCCTGAGTCTTTTTGCGCAACACCTTTCGATCTTGTCGAATCAACTGGTCGTACGGCGCGAAAAGGATGAGACCACAAATATGACGCGAGCGCGACAATTTATCGAGGACCATCAAGCGGAGCCGCTGTCGCTCGGGCGGATCGCCCAAGTGGCTAACATCAGCAGGCATTACTTTTGCAAGATGTTCAAGAAAGCGACCGGGATGAATTTCGTCGATTACCTCTCGAGAGTTCGAGTGGAGAAATCGAAGACGCTTTTGCTCAATCCCAATTCGCGAGTTAGCGAAGTTGCCTTCGCATGCGGATTTCAATCCATGACGAATTTCAATCGCGAGTTTAAGCGAATCGTAGGTCGCTCTCCCACGCAATTTCGCGAAGCCCTTCCGAAGCTGCGACGCTCAGCATAGCGCAGAGTGCATTTCGTCAGACATTGTCAATGGTTCGGTAAAGTCTCAAAGTGTGCGCGGTGCGGCGCAACGTTTACACTAGAGCGAACGCGCGGAACCTTCCGCACGCTCGCCATCAGTGTTAGTGCATTATTTCACTTTAACTTCGATAGCTTTTGATCTTGCTATCGGCGTTGTCGGGAGGTGCACTTTCAGCACTCCGTCGTGGAACTCCGCCGTGACTTTCGTACTGTCGGCATCTTCGGGCAGCGTGAAGCTGCGTCGGAAAGTACCAAAGGATCGCTCGATGCGATGGAATTTCTTTTTCTGATCTTCCTTCTGGCTTTTGCGTTCTCCGGAAACGCACAGGATGCCGTCTTCGACAGTTACCCTAACGTCATCCTTCTTCATTTCAGGCAGGTCAGCTTTGAGCAGATACCCGCGATCATCTTCGCTGATATCAACCTCCGGCGACCAATCTGCGACTGCCAGGCTGTGGATCTCGCCACTGCCCATTCTATTCGGAAAGCCGCCCAGGAAGAAAGGATTGAAGCGATTTTGTGTCGCTTGTTCCATCTCTCTAAGCGGATTCCATGTTGTTAATGTATTCATAATATTTACCTTTCTGGATTGAGTTAAAGCCATCCTGGTGCTTCGCGCTCACCGCTTATTGTCAGAGTCGACCCTAATCTTGTGTACGTTGAGCGAGCAGCCCCCGTCGAAGGCGAACGCACGGCGACTTCACTGGAATTGGAGTATCCCAGAGCCGATCGCAATTTCCGATCTGAACGGCTATTCAACGCTTTCGGAATTTAGGCGCGAACCGCATTTCCAAGTACAGACTTGCACCCTTGAGGTGAGTTGTTGGTGCGCGGGATGCAGAGCATATTGGCAAAGTCTATGAAGGATTCTGTCGTCAGAGGATGCCTGCTGCAGCTTCTCTATGAACGTCGAAGCGAAGGTTCCATTCCGTTCGGCCAAGGTGAGCAAGCGGTCCTGCCGCCAGGAGGCATAAGTCGCCGTGACTGGCTGCGCGCCTTGGCCCAGCTGTCAGAGTATCACCTCATCGACTGGACCCCTCTGGAAGATCAGAGTGGGATGGGGCTGCTGTCCGGCTTTGCTAAGATAAACGACTTCGGAGTCAAAGTGTTCGAAGGTGATGTCGCGCCCCCGATCCAGATCTCAATGGATGAACGCCGGCGAACCAGGGTTCCTCGGCGGGAACAGGCG
>DATDAJ010000119.1:0-3293 GCA_036525475.1 Candidatus Udaeobacter sp. | reverse complement strand
CCGATCTAGTAAAGCCGTATTCCAATCGGGTGATCGATATCTCCCAACGCGGTGACGTTGCTAAACGCGCAGGAGCATTCGATGCAGTGATCCATTGCGCCAGTTCGGGTGGCGGTGATGCCGAAGCTTATCGTCAGATTTACCTCAACGGCGCGCGCCATCTTCTCGAAACTTTTGGCAAAGCAAAAATTCTGTTTACAAGCAGCACCAGTGTTTACGCGCAGCGCGATGGCTCGTGGGTAACGGAAGCGAGCGAGACAAAACCGCTCCGGGAGACCAGCCGGATCCTTTTAGAAGTGGAAAACTTAATCCTCGAAAAAGGCGGGATCGTAGCGCGGCTTGCGGGGATTTACGGGCCGTTACGTTCTGCGTTGTTGAGTAAATTCCTAAACGGCACGGCGACCATTGATCCAAACAACGACCGGTTTGTTAATCAAGTACATCGGGACGATATCGCGTCCGCGCTCTTCCTTTTGTTAAACCCGGAAGCACAGATATCCGCACAGATTTACAACGTCATTGACGACCAGCCGCTTTTGCAAAGCGAATGCTACCGCTGGCTTGCCCAGAGGCTGAAACGACCTCTGCCGCCGACCAAAAAATCCGAGCAACCCCGCAAACGTGGCGACACCAACAAACGTGTAAGCAACACTAAATTACATCAGTTAGGATGGACTCCGGATTATCCGACATTCGGCGATGCAATGGAAAAAAGCGTTCTGCCCAGTTTTGCTGATGTTGTTCCGTGACATGTCATGTTGAGCGAAGCGAACCATTTCTGGATGTCGGGCAGACCGTCGCGTCCAAAGAACTCATCAGAGCTTCTTCGCTCCGCTCAGAATGACAAACGGGGCGGTCGTCGCTAACTGACAGGTGCAGCTTCCGCGGCCAGCACACCGGATTCAGGACGATCTTCACGTCTTTCACCGAACAGCTGGCGGATTACATCTTCTACCGGCACTTCCTGCACGTTTATATCGCTGACATCGCAGGCCTCGAGAAGTCGCCGGCAGGTTTCCGTAACCTTTGCGCGTGGAACCTTCAATTGCACCGAGACAGGTGTTTGTTCGATGATTTCGCCAAACGCGGACAGATCGCGTGTTCCTTCGGTTTCGAAAGTAAGACTCAGAATCTTATAGATTGAAAAACGATCGACGATCGCTGCCAGCGGGCCGTCGAAAAAGATCTTGCCGTGGTCGATTACCAACACCCGATCACACAATTCCTCGATGTCCTGCATGTAATGGCTGGTGAGCAGTGTGACGATGCGATGCTCCTCATTATATATACGCAAAAATTCGCGGACTCGTTTTTGGCTAACCACGTCCAGACCGATTGTCGGTTCATCAAGAAATAATACACGAGGTTCATGAATGAGCGCTGCTATCAACTCCATTTTCATTCGTTCGCCTAACGAAAGCTCACGCACCATCACGTTCATTTTGTCCCGCACCTCCAGAAGTTCCGATAACCCATCGACGACTTTCTTAAACCGCTCGCGGTCGATGCCGTAGATCGCGCGGTTCAGCTCGAGCGATTCCTGCGCTGGAAGATCCCACCAGAGCGCATTCTTTTGTCCCATCAGCAGACTGAACTGCCGTTTCATTTCATTACGCCTTTCCCAGGGAACAAAGCCGAGCACGCGCGCGTCGCCTGAAGTTGGGTTCAGCAAGCCGGAAAGCATTTTGAGCACAGTCGTTTTCCCGGCTCCGTTCGGGCCCAGGAATCCGACAAACTCGCCTTCCTCGACCTGAAATGTGACTTGATCGGCCGCTCGCGTTTCGTCGTACCTCCGCCAGCCGAGACCTTTCACAGCGCCCCAGAGACCGCGTTCTTTGCGGTAAGTGCGATAAATCTTGGTCAGGTTGGATGCTTCAATTGCCGGCATAAAAGCTTTGTAGGGGAAGCTGACAGCTTCCCCTACAGGACGTCATCCAGACACGCGAGTAAATGGGAAACGGTTTCGTCCGTTTCGTCCCCCATGTTCGAGAGGCGAAAAGTTTGACCGCGGATCTTGCCGTAACCGGGATCAATCACCAGATGATGTTTGTCCCGCAGCCTTCTCGCGAAATCCAGAACGTCGATGCCTTTATTGTTCTTGACGCACGTCAGCGTCTTGGTGCGGAACCCTTCCTCGGCAAAAAAATCGAATCCACGGCGTCGCACCCAATCGTGCACGAGCTCGTTCGTGCGTGCGTGACGAGCGTAACGCGCCTCGAGGCCTTCCTCGAAAATTTCGTCCAGCTTGAACTGGAGCGCGTGAACGTGTCCGATGCTAGGCGTGCTTGGCGTCATGAATTGCGCCTGCTCGCGCTTGAACTCCAGGAAATCGAAATAAAATCCGCGATTCGGAACTTTGTCGGCCCGTTCGAACGCTTTCTGCGAAACTGAGAACAACGAAAAGCCCGGCGGCAGCGCGAGTGCTTTTTGCGCTCCGGTGAGCATCACGTCGATCCCGAGCGAGTCCATGTCGATTTTCACAGCAGAGAAAGACGAGACCGTATCGACAATCAGCGCGACATCGGGATATTTGGCCAGGACGCAGCAAATCTCGGGAAGCGGATTCATCACGCCGGTCGAGGTTTCACTGTGGGTCAACGTGACGGTATCGAATTTTCCAGTGGCCAGTTGCCGATCGAGATCCTTCTGGTCGATGTGCTTTCCCCATTCCACCTGAAGCGGTTCCGCGTTTTTCCCGCATCGCTTCGCGACATCGAACCATTTGTCAGAAAACGCGCCGCACATGCAGCAAAGCACACCGCGATCGACTACGTTCCGAATAGATGCTTCCATAACTCCCCATGCCGATGACGTGGAAAGAAACACCGGCTGCTTTGTGTCGAACAACGTCTGAAGCTTTGGATGAATCTCGCGGTAAAGATTCTTGAAATCTTCGCTGCGATGTCCAATCAATGGCCGCGAAAACGCCTCCCAGGTTTTTTCGGAAACTTCAACTGGACCGGGAATGAAAAGCTTGTCGTGCGGATGCATGAACCGAACATCCAACATCCAACCCGCCTCCGCAAAGCGACGACGCGACGGGCATCCAACATCTAATGCTAAAGTTTTGCCGGACCCACTTGCAGGCAAAGGCATTGAGACGTACGCGTCAGCCATATGCATCGCCTGTTTATCTGTTGGGTCCTTTGCGTCCTTCTCCCCGCTACGACGCGTGCTGAACCGTCGAGCTGTCTGGTGTTCGTCAGCAACGAACGCTCAGGCGATGTCACGGTCATTGATGGAGCCACAGATAGCGTTGTCGAAACCTTTCCAGTGGGCAAACGGCCGCGTGG
>DATDAJ010000118.1:0-4541 GCA_036525475.1 Candidatus Udaeobacter sp. | reverse complement strand
ATGACGAACAGATAAGTGAACAACAGCGCCGGCCGATGCGCGACTGGCGGGAAACCAAGAAGGTAAAACGCCGAAAACATCGCAACCGCGGCAAGACCGATCGCGCATGCGAAAACTGTGGTGTTTGCTTTTTCGGTGCGCTTTCTCCACGTGACCGCGGACAGAAACAGCGCCTGAAATCCGACAAATACCGCCATGAAAATGAGGACTTTGTTGCCGGCGAAATATTTCTCCGGAACAAAGAACGCGTCGACCCAGGCGAATTGCATCAGCGCTGTTCCAATCGCGCCCAGGATCGGCAACGCATTCCACCGTTGCCGTTGCGCCAGCGCGAGCAGGCCTACGTCGAGCAGCACGATGTAACCGAAAAGTCCCAGCGGATTGTCCTCGTTCGTTGAGAGCAAAATGGGAGTGAGAAATCCACCCGCGATCCCGAGCACCGCGACGATGATAGCGTTCATCCGCACGGAAAGCAGAAACGCGACCGCTGTGATCAGCGTCATCAACAGAAACGTTGGGATCAGACCAAAGAACGCGAAGTGATAGTAAGCGCGACATGCAAACGTCACGGCGTAGAGAACCAGGATGCCGGTCGCGCAGAGCGTCTGCGCAGTGACCGCGTTTTCTTTTCGTTTCAGGAGCAAACCGCCAACGACAAGACCGACCCCGACGATGAACCCAATCGCAATCCGAAGCTCCGGCGGGATTAAATTGTGCTCGAACGAATATTTCACGAAAAATGCGATGCCCAGGAAAAGCGCGAATCCGCCAATCCACGCGAACAATTTCGCGCCCATGAATTGCTCCCAATCGATCGGCGGTTTGGCTGGTCTCGCGATTTGCGGCGCGCTCGGTTTGAGGAGGTCCTGTGGGATTGGCGGCGGCTCTGGCGTTGCCTTGGATACGACGGGAGCAGGTGTTATCGCTGGGATCGGTGGTGGAACGGCTTCCACTCTTGGCTCGGGCGCCGCCACAGGTGCCTCTGGTTGCACAGCCGAACCCGTTTGCGGCCGTAAGTTGCGCAGTTCGTTTTCGAGGGATGACAATCGCCTGGCGAGGTCGTCAACGCCGCGCCTTGCCCTTTTTGCTTTCGCTAGCGCGACAAACGGCAGAACGAGTATGGCGATTAGAAAACCAATTATAAGGAAACCTAGGAATTCCATTGGTTGTTGGGGTTGGCTGGATCACTCCGGCTTTGTGACAGAGGATACCTGCTTTGCGCGCCGACCGTGAATTGATAAAAATGAGGGATTTCATCGACCCTTTCGATCATGAACATTCATCATCTGGAGTTGTTCTACTTCGTCGCGAAACACGGCGGTATCGCAGCAGCGGTGCGGAATATTCCGTACGGCATTCAGCAACCGGCCGTCAGCGGTCAAATTGCCAAACTGGAGGAATCACTCGGCACGAAGCTCTTTCAGCGGCGTCCATTTGCGCTCTCGCCCACGGGCACGGAGCTTTTCGAGTTCATTCAGCCGTTCTTCGAGAACATTGATATTGTCGCTGAGAGGCTCCGCCAGAACAGCTCGCCGCAATTGCGGATCGCGGCTCCGGCGATCGTGCTCCACGATTATCTGCCGCAAATCCTGCAACGTGTTCGCGCAAAGTTCCCGGCGTTCCGGCTGTATCTGCACGAGGCGACCCGCACTGATGCCGAACGGTTGCTTTTGGCTCGCGAAGTCGATCTCGCCATCATGCTGCTCGACAAAAAATCGCGTGCCGGAATTCAGGTGCGTCCGCTATTGGAACTGCCGTTGATTCTGTTGGTGCACAAGAAATCCAAGCTGACGCGTGCTGAAGAGTTGTGGAAACGCGACAAAATCGAGGAAACACTGGTGTGCTTTTCACGGAGCGATCCCGTTCATGCGTATTTCCAGCGCGGCCTTCAGCGGCTCGGGGTGGAATGGTTTTGCGGGATCGAAGTCACATCCGAGCGATTGATCCAGCAGTACGTCGCCAACGGTTACGGCATCGGTTTGACGGTCGCAGTGCCCGGCTTTAAGCCACCATCGCGACTGCGCGCACTTCCGTTATCGAATTTTCCGGCTGTAGTCGTTGGTGTTGCGTGGTGCGGTAAACTTTCCGACATCACGCGCCAACTACTTGCAGAACTAGACATCGAGGCAGAGACGCAACGGGCGCGAATCCGAAAAGGCGGATCGTAATCCGTGGCGACTTCTTTCAGTCGCGTTCGTCCTTGAGCATCGACTTGATCTGCTCACGTAATTTCGGCGTGTTCTCGTGCCCGTGAACGGAGGCGGCATGCTGCACCGCCGCGTCGAGCACTTCTTCTTCCGTGCCGGAAATTTTGAGCGAGCAATTCTTTTCGCTCGGATAATCCCTGCAATCGATGGATTTTCTCTGCGCTGCCATTGGTGACCTCCAGTTTAGTTCAGCTCTTCTTTAACTCTGCCAAATCTTTCAACACTTGCTCGCTGTGCTCGGCTGGCTTCACGCCGGTATACACCTTTACGACCTCGCCGTCAGGATTAATGATAAACGTGTTACGCGCGGCGAGTTTTTGGCCCTTGTAATCCATGACCGAGCCGTAATCGGTGGAGACTTTCGCGTCGGGATCAGCGAGTAATTTGAAATTGAGGCCTTCTTTCGCGCAAAAATCTTTGTGCGATTGCGCGGTGTCGACGCTTACTCCGAGGATGACTGCGCCGGCATCGCCATATTTCGCGATGTCTCGCTGAAAATTCCGCGCCTCCATCGTACAACCGCTGGTGAAATCTTTGGGATAGAAATAAAGAACCACCCATTTGCCGCGATAATCTTTCAGATTCACCTGCGAACCATCTCCGGTGGTGAGACTAAAATCCGGCGCGGGCTTGCCGACTTCGGGCTGCGTTTGAGATTCTGTTGCCGCCATGCACGTGAATGTCGCAAGACCTATGATCGCCGACAAGATCGTGTTTTTGATATTCATGCCTCAGTTTTCGAGTGCGCAAGCGGCGAGTCAAGAAACTGTGGGGACCGCACGCGCCTCGCGTGCTGTTTGCCGCCCTCGCGGCAAACCTCAGGTGTCCTAATGACGTTGCCTTTCGAAAAGTTCGCGATGGCGAGGGCGCCATCGCCAGCACACGAGGCGCGTGCGCTTGCCAGAATGAAAGCTTGCGCTTGAGTGACAGCTTTGAGTGAATAACAGCGCTTTTATGCAGAGGCCGGACGTTGCCGAACATCTTCCCATTAAACCGTTGCGACTGCTTCTGGGTGTAATCGCCTGCGCTGGGATCGCAGTCCTACTATTCACGCTGCTATTTGGGTTCATGACCATCCCCGCAAACTCTGTTGGAGTGAGGACCCGGTTTGGCGCTTACCACGCCATCGTGAACCCGGGTTTGACCTATGCCATTCCGTACGTCGACCAGATCCACATCGTGTCTACCCAGCGTTTGCAGAAGCTCGAGTTCGGTTTTTCCACGCCCGGCGCGATGAACATGTACCAGGGCGATCCGCAACCTGAGGAAACTGAAACGATGATCACGGGCGATCTAAACACGGCTCTTGTGCCATGGGTGGTGCAATATCGGATCACTGATCCAAAAATGTATTTGTTCGGTGCGCGTGAACCGGAGAAAACGTTACGCGATCTCTCGGAAAGCGTGATGCGCGAAGTAATCGGGGACCGCACGGTGGACGAAGTGCTGACGATCGGGCGCCACGACATCGAGACGTCGACGTTGAAACGTTTGGCCGATCTCTGTTCTCAATACGATTTGGGAATCCAGATTCAACAGGTTCAACTCACCAGTGTCCGTCCGCCGCCGGCCGTGCAAGCGGCATTCAACGACGTCAATCAGGCGCAACAGGAAAAGCAGACCGCGATCAACCAGGCATGGGCCGTCTATAACGACGCTGTTCCGAATGCGCGTGGCCAGGCAAAAGAGCGCGAGAAACAGGCGGAAGCGTACGCGTTTCGACGGGTGAATGAAGCCAAAGGCGAAGCTCAAAAGTTTTCGTTGTTGCTCGCCGAGTATCGCAAAGCGCCGGAAGTGACGCGCCGACGCCTTTATCTCGAGGCGATGCAAGCCATCCTGCCGCGTTTGGAAAAGAAAATCATCGTGGATGACAGCCTGAAGAATATTCTCCAGACGCTGCCGCTGCAGGCGCCCGGCGAATCGAGGAGCTCGCCATGAACGTGATCTGTTTAATGCTCTTGTGGTCCGCCTTGGCGCACCTTCTCTGTCATGTTGAGCGAAGCGAAACATCTCTGGATGCGACTTGGCACACCGCCGATGCAAATGATCTGAGATTCTTCTCCGGCGATTGCGGGTTCAGAATGACAGCAACGCGCGGTTTTAGGCACGTAAACACATGAACGTGATCGATGTGACTCCGCGACCCGCTGCCGTGTCTGCTGCGGTCCGTTTTTTGCAACGCTCGTTCATGTCGATCCTGGGCATTCTTTTCATTCTGACCGCATTGAAATGGGGAACATTACTCTTTGTCGTGCCCCAGTATGAGACGGTGATCATCACGCGATTCGGCAAAATCGTCCGGACAATCACGACGCCTGGGTTGAAGATGAAGCT
>DATDAJ010000117.1:0-4257 GCA_036525475.1 Candidatus Udaeobacter sp. | reverse complement strand
TTCACGTGGTGGGCCTCCGGGACGATCTACTTCGCTTGTGAAGATCACGGTCAAGCTCCGATTTACGTCGCAACTACAGAGCCTCGCCCCGAGGGCGACAACGCTGTCATTCCCTTAGAGCAGCGTGATATGGAAATTCATGCTGACGATCTAATTTGGATTTCCGATACGCTGTTCTTTTCGAAGATGTCGATCGGCGCACCAAATGAGATCTGGAAAACCGCCGTGAAGGGAACGTCACACGGCCAAACATACGAGCCCGTGACCTACATGAATGACGCGCTGTTGTCACAAATCGATATGCAGCCGTTGGAGTCGTTCACGTTCAAAGGCGCGAATGACGAAGAGGTTCAGGGCTTTCTGGTCAAGCCGCCGGGATTCGATCCGAACAAAAAATACCCGCTGAAATTTTTGATCCACGGCGGGCCGCAAGGGGCATGGGGAAATTCGTGGACGTATCGCTGGAACGCGGAGTTGTTCGCGGCGAGCGGAAATTACGTGGTGGTGATGATCAATTTCCACGGCTCGACCGGTTACGGGCAGAAATTTACGGATTCGATCAGCGGCGATTGGGGCGGCAAGCCGTATGTCGACCTGATGAAGGGGCTCGATTACGTGGAGAAAACTTATCCGTTCATCGACAAAAACCGCGAGGCGGCGCTAGGCGCCAGCTACGGCGGTTACATGGCTAACTGGATCCTCGGCCACACCGACCGGTTTAAATGCATCGTGTCGCACGATGGGACGTTTAATACGGAGTCCGCGTACGGCACAACCGAAGAACTTTGGTTTCCAGAATGGGAATTCAACGGGCCACCGTGGAAGAACCGCGAACTGTACCGGAAATTTTCACCGCACTTGTTCGCCGACAAATTCAAAACGCCGACCCTGGTGGTTCACGGCCAGAATGATTATCGGCTCGACGTGAGTGAAGGATTTCAACTCTTCACAACGCTGCAGCGATTGGGGATTCCGTCCAAAATGTTATATTTCCCCGACGAAGGTCATTGGGTCCTCAAGCCGCAGAACTCGCGGTTGTGGTACAAAACCGTGAACGATTGGGTGGATCAGTGGTGTAAGTAACACAGGCTTCCAGCCTGTTCCGTCCGACATGCATCCTGCTTGTCGGCATGACTTGGACAGGCTGGGAAGCCTGCCAGACGAACCAGGCAGGATGCCTGAGTTACGTCGCGTTAATTGCACTCTGCCCCCTTGACTTTTTGCGCGAGTTGCGCATTAAAACGCTTCGAGAATTTATGGAACGTTTCTTTGTTAAGTTTTTGTGCGGAGTTCTCTCTATCGGGCTCGTTTTATTCGTCACAGGATGCGGCGAAGATCCGCGCTTTTCGGGCAACACCCAATATGTAGGCGGCGTTTACGGCGGCCAGCAGGGTGGTGGCGGTCCACCGCGCGACACCGTCTCATATTGGGACGGCGATCACGCCAGCGGTAGTCCTTCGATCAAGATCAGCCTCGGAGAACAGCGCGCCTATTTTTACAAAGGCGGCGTGCTCGTCGGGGTTTCGCAATTGTCCACTGGCCGCGAGGGACTTAACACTCTGACTGGTAATTATAAAATCATTCAAAAGGACAAGGACCACTTCTCCAGTTTGTTCGGCGATTACGTGGACGCGTCTGGCAAGGTGGTCGTCGCCAACATCGACGTAAAAAAGGATCCAAAACCGCCCGGCACACACTTCCAAGGCACACCGATGCCCTACTTTATGCGGGTGGTGTCGGGGACAGGGTTGCATGCCGGCTATTTGCCGGGGTATCCGGCTTCGCACGGCTGCATCCGCATGCCGGAATTCATGGCGGAAAATTTCTTTAGATCCGTCTCAGTTGGCACACCGGTCACGATTACGAATTGAGCTCCGCGAGCGGCTGTAGGGCACGACGTTGTCGCCCTTGGGACGCTGTCAGCTTCCCCTACAGACCCCCTGGGTGGCGTCTGACACAGACGCCCTACAAAAGACGTCTGCTGGGCATGTGAGAAGCGATGTTGATTGAAACCTCTGGCTTTATTCGGCGTTGTATCTGGGCTTGCAGAAAATACCCGCTCACTTCATTCTGATGATCCCGCACGAGTAATATGATCGTAATCACGCAACCGAACGCCACCGAGGAACAGATCCAGCGGATCGTCACGCGCGTTCGCGAATTCGGGCTTGAGGCCCAAATCAGCCGGGGGGCATCACGGGTGATCATCAGCGTCATCGGGCCTGAGGCACTCCTTCGCGAAAAAGCTATTGCAGCAATGCGCGGCGTGGAAGCGATCGTGCCCGTGCTGAAGCCTTACAAACTTGCGGCGCGCGATTCACGCGGCGCTTCCTCGGTGCCGATTGGAGATGTTCGGCTGGGCGAACACGAGGACGTGGTTCTCATTTGCGGGCCCTGCTCGGTTGAAAGCAAAGACCACATTTTATCGATCGCTACGATCGTGAAAGAATCGGGCGCAAGAATTTTGCGCGGCGGCGCGTTCAAACCACGCACGTCACCATACAGTTTTCAGGGCCTACGCGAAGAAGGACTCCGTTTTCTTGCCGAAGCGCGCGCGATGACCGGCCTGCCTGTGGTGACGGAAGTCATGGACCCGCGCGATCTCCCGATGATCGAAAAATATGCGGATTGCCTTCAGGTCGGCACGCGCAATATGCACAATTTTTCGCTCTTGAAAGAGGTGGGCCGTAGCAGCCTTCCAGTGCTGCTGAAGCGCGGATTCAGCGCGACGATATATGATTTGATCATGAGCGCGGAATACATCCTGAACGAGGGCAACTCCAACGTGGTCCTGTGCGAGCGCGGCATTCGCACGTTCGATAACTCTGCGCGTTACACGCTCGATTTGAGCGCCGTTCCCATCTTAAAATCAAAAACGCATTTGCCCGTGATCGTCGACCCAACGCACGCGCTCGGTCTCCGCGAGTTCGTGCCACAGATGTCTCTCGCCGCTGTTGCCGCCGGCGCGGATGCCCTCATGATTGAGGTGCACGATTCTCCGGAGCAGGCCAAGAGCGATGGTAACCAGGCCCTTACGCCGGAAATTTTCGCCGAGCTCGTCCCCCGGCTGCGCGCAGTCGCCGCAGCCATTGGCCGCGAAATGTAGCAACTGCGGTTCGCACGCCTGGTTGCCAACGCGTTGAGGACAACGCGTTCCACCTTGGTGGATCGGCTTTTCCTGCAGACGATGCCGTTATGAAATCGCCGAAGGCGGAAGAACACTGTCCTGTAGAGTCCGCTGTCCTCAGCGGATCTTTGCGTCGCCGCGGCACTTCTGCGCTGAGGACAGCGCACGCTACAGCAACGCGGCTACAATTCTGCCTGATTTGGCGTAAAGTTTGCGGTGGAAAAATCAGCGGAACTTTTGGAGCGCGTGGCTGGGAGCGAGCCAATCGCGCGCAAGCTCGAGGCGATACAACGGGCTCAATGGCCCGTACGATTTTCCCATGTGATCCAGCCGGCGCAGCCGTTTCTGGCTGCCGTGCTCGCAAATGCCTATCACGGCCGTCGGCTTGATAAACGGCAGGCTGCGGATTCCGCAATTTGGGTCCTCTGCCCCAGCGTTCATTCGCAGGAAGCGTTTTACGAAAGCATGCTCAATTGGCAGCCAGATGCGCTTTTCCTGCCAGAAGCAGAGCTGGCCGGGATGGAAAATGTCTTGCCCGATCCGGAAATCGCAGCGGAACGGCTGGCGTTGTTTTTCCAAATCGAACGCGACACGGGTCCACGCCTCATCGTGGCGACACGCACAAGTCTCGATCAAGCTGCGCCGAAACGCGGAAGCCTTGGATCTGCGGTTGTTCAACTCCGGCGCGGAACAACCGCGGAAATGGAAGAGTTTCTCGAACGACTCGCGGCCAGCGGTTATGAACGCGTCTCACAAGTCAGCACTCGTGGCCAGTACGCTGTTCGCGGCGGGATTGTCGATCTTTATTCGTGGCACGCGCCGTTGCCGTTTCGATTGGAATTCTTCGGCGACCAAATCGAATCGCTGCGCGAGTTCGACATCGATACGCAAATTTCCGTGCGCGATTTGCGCTCGATCGATATTCTGCTGAATCAAGGAGCGGCGGACCAAAGCGGCTTCGTTCGCGATTATATTCGTAAGCGCGATCTGATCATCGACCTCGAACCTGACGAAGTTTCGAACGCGCGTGTCCAAATTAGCGAAGGATGGATTGAGACGGGTCCGGAAGATTTCAGCGGCGCGTTTCAGGATTGTGAGATTGGAGAGTTTGGCGCCGGCGATCTCGTGCT
>DATDAJ010000116.1:0-4051 GCA_036525475.1 Candidatus Udaeobacter sp. | reverse complement strand
CGATTTGTCACCAACCAATCTCGCAGCCCGGGAAAATGTGACTCCCGTCAGGCCAGCAGATCGTAGCCGCGGCTCCCTTTGACGGTCCGCCGAATGAACTCGCCGACAGGTGCAGGCTCGGACAAAACGACGCGTCCATCGACGTCCGGCGCATCGCCTTCGCTCCGGGCAATGTGCGGCTGATCGACGAGCAGTTTCAGTTCGCTGCCAATTTTCTTGCGAGCGAGATCATGGGCAATGGATTGCTGCATCGCCATCGCCGCTCGATAACGTGAATTCTTTATCCTTGCGGTGACCTGCCCTGGCATTCTGGCCGCGCGGGAACCCTCTTCCTGCGAGTACTTGAATATCCCAAGCCGTTCGAACCGGCTGCGGCGGATGAAATCCAGTAATGTCTCGAATTCCGCATCGGTTTCGCCGGGGAACCCGACGATGAAAGTAGTTCGCAGCGTTACGCCAGAAATTCCAGCCCGCAATTTATGAATTAAGTCTTCAATATGCGCGCGCGATGTTTCACGTCGCATCCGGCCGAGCATCGATTCATCGATGTGCTGCAGCGGAATATCGATGTAGCGCGCGACCTTGTCGCATTCAGCAATGGTCTCAATCAGTTCATCGCTCCAATGTGCCGGATGCGTGTAAAGCAGGCGGACCCAGACTTCGCCTTCGATCTGTTGAATCTCACGAAGCAGCGAAACCAGCGTCGGTCCGCGAGTCGAATCCACCGGCTGCCGCGGCCCGGCTCTGGCCTCCCACAAATCCATTCCGTAATACGTGGTGTCCTGACTGATTAAGTTGATTTCGCGCACACGGTCGCCGACGAGCGCACGGATTTCCGCCAGGACGGAATCCGGTTTGCGGCTCCGGTGCTTACCGCGCATTTGTGGAATCACGCAAAAACTGCACGGATGATTGCAGCCCTCGGCAATCTTCACGTAAGCGGAATGCGCGGGAGTAAGTCTGAAACGCGGTGTGTCGTAATCGGGAATGTACGTGGGCCGGGTTTCGGCGAAAAGTAGCGCATGCGTCTCGCTTGCGTTGGTTGGATCTCGCAACCGGGACGGTCGCGTTACCATTTCCTCCACAATCGCTCCAAGCTCACTAACTTGATCAAGGCCGATGAACGCGTCTACCTCAGGCAACTCGCTATGCAGTTCTCTCGCAAAGCGCTGCGACATGCAGCCGCTTACGATTAGTTTTTGATCTGGTCGTTTATTCAACCCGCGCTGCTGATGCGCTTCCAAGACTGCTTCGATTGATTCTTCCTTTGCTGAATCGATGAAGGCGCAAGTGTTAATCACAAGCACATCGGCGTCCTCTGCGCGCGAAGTAATTTCCATGCCGCGTTGCAAAACGCTTCCAAGCATAATCTCCGCATCGACGAGATTTTTGGCGCAGCCGAGGCTGATCATGCCAATCTTCGGTTTACGAGGAAAATGCGTCGTGTTTGTCATCTTATTTTCGGCTAGCTCTCAAAGCATACGGCGCTGTCATGTTGAGCGAAGCGAAACATCTCTGATCCATTTCCGATTGGCTGGCTGGCCCGAAGAACTGATCCGGGATTCTTCGCTTCGCTCAGAATGACAGACTTACTCTAATTCACCGTCACGTCCTGGTCGCTTTGTTGCAGCTCCTGTCCGTTTTTGGTGATCTTAACGGCTTCAGGATCGAGCACCCGAATCGACACGTGCTTACCGCGAAATTCAACCGGACCATCAGCCGGGGAGACCCATCGTTCGAAGGCAGCCTTTCCGTCGTCGCCGAGCGTTACCCTTACGTAAGTTCGTTTGAGCGGCTGGATGGCGACTCGATTTTGTTCGCCTGATTCCGGTGGTGGCGAATTGGTTACTGCGCCGGCTTGCGACAGTTCTTCTTTAGTGACGGGCTTCGCCTTACGCACTTCCGGCTCAGCTGGCGCTGTGGAACCAGCAGCCAAGGCCTTGCGCGTTTCCGGCGGCCCCTGTGTCAATGCAGGCGACGCGACCGGCGCACTAGTAGCGACAGCCCCAATGTTTGGAGCTCCTGCCAGGCTCGACCCGCCTGAGGCAACCGCCGGAGTCACAGTCGGCGACGTTTGCACGCTCGTGCTCCCACGCCCAGGTGCGAGTCTCTGCACATTGAGAAAAAATTTCATGGCAAGAAAACCGAGCACTAAAACCACTATCCCCACAATGAGCGGCATTGGCGAAACGCGATTGCTGCCACCAGTACCGCCCGTAGCAGCGGGACGGCGCCGAACCACCGGCGCAGAGACCGGTTTCGCGCGCTCGTTCTCCTGGAGGTACGAGTAGCCATCCACGGTCACGCTCTCGGAATCCTCAAACGCATCCAGGTAAGGCGTGACGTCGACGTCCAGAAATTTCCCGTAAATAAGCAGGAAACCTTTCGCGTACGCCAGGCTCGGGAATTGCGAAAAATCGTCCGCCTCAATTTCCGCCAGCCGCTGCGGGCGAATTTTGGTCATGCGCGCGGCTTCATCGAGCGTGAGCTTTCTCGCCAGCCGTGCCTCCTGAAATTTTTTACCGAGCCCCTCTATTGTCATGAACGAAAAGCCGGCTAAACGGCAGCATCGAGATCGACCAAGATCTCACGTGGTTTGGCGCCCTCGCCGGGACCCAAAATACCGCGCTGCTCCAGAATATCAACGATGCGCGCCGCGCGCGTGTAACCCAGTCGCAACCTTCTTTGGAGCAGCGAAGTAGACGCGCGTTTTTCCTGTCGAATGATCTCGATGCATTTTTCCACCAGCTCTTCATCTTCGGCGGTCACTTCTTCCTCGGGCGCACTAGTGGATTGGAGCTTCTCATGCATGGCCGTATCAAATGCAGGCGGACTTTGTTTCGAAATAAATTCTACGAGCGCATGAATCTCATTATCAGTGACCAGCACGCCTTGCGCACGGATGAGCCGTGAAGCGCTCGGCGGCAGATAAAGCATGTCGCCCTGCCCGAGCAGGCGGTCGGCGCCGTTTTCATCGAGAATGACGCGGCTATCGATCTTGCTCGCGACCTGGAATGCGATGCGGCTGGGAATATTCGCTTTAATAACCCCAGTGATCACGTCCGCGCGCGGTGTTTGCGTTGCGACAATCACGTGCATGCCGGCGGCTCGGGCCATTTGCGTGATGCGCGCGATCGCCGTCTCAACGTCAGCGGGCGCGGTTTGCATCAGATCTGCGAGCTCATCGACGATGACGACGACGTACGGAATTCTGTCGGGAACTTCTTCTTCATCGTCGCGCGGCACTTTGATCGGTTCAGCGTCCGCTCTGTCAGCAGACCTGCGTGCCCGATCCAGTGAGACACTGGACTCTACAGCCTCAGCGTCGAGTTCTTTTTGTGTTTTCTTCTTCGGCCGCGCATTAAACCCGACAATGTTGCGAACGCCTACGCGGGCAAACATTTTATAGCGGCGTTCCATCTCGTCGATAAGCCATCGCAAGGCCAACAAAACTTTTTTCGGATCAGTCACGATCGGGAAAGCCAGATGCGGCAACGATTGATACGCCTGCATCTCCACCATTTTTGGATCGATGATGACGAGACGCATCTCTTCCGGCGTGAAGCGAAAGAGCATGCTCGCAATCAACGCATTGATACAGACGCTTTTTCCGCTGCCAGTCGTTCCCGCGACTAGCAGATGCGGCATCTGCGCGAGGTCGGCAATGATTGTCTTGCCATAAACGTCCTTGCCGAGGGCCAGCGGAATCTTGGCGTGCTCCTTCGCCGAGTCCCAATCCGACGATTGGAAAAGCTCGCGCAGTTTCACCGTTACCTTGCGGGTATTGGCAAGCTCAATTCCAACGGTGTCTTTCCCGGGGATAGGCGCGAGAATGTTGATTCGTTCGGCGCTCGTTGCTCGCGCAAGGTCGCGCTCAAGGCTCACAATCTTGTCCACACGGACACCCTTGGCCGGATAAACCTCGTACCGCGTGATGGTGGGACCCTTCGTGATGTCACCAGGTCCTACGGCGATTCCAAATTGGGCCAACGTCTCAATGAGAATTTGCTGGACCTCTTGTAGTTCAGAAGGATCGGTGGCTGTGCGCGCT
>DATDAJ010000115.1:0-5067 GCA_036525475.1 Candidatus Udaeobacter sp. | reverse complement strand
GTTGATGTCGATCTTGGTAATAAACTCAAGCGCGGCATCCAATCACTCGTTAGGCAAACGCATGGCCCGCAAGTACTCGGGAAAATCGGTGGATTCGGCGGGTTATTTCACGCGAGTTTTCCCAGAATGCGCGAACCGGTGTTGGTCGCCAGTGTCGATGGCGTCGGCACCAAATTGAAAATCGCGTTCGCGATGTACAAGCACGACACGGTCGGCATGGATCTCGTGAACCACTGCGTCAACGACATTGCAGTTCTCGGGGCGCGTCCGCTGTTCTTCCTTGATTACATCGGCTGCGAGAGACTCGAGCCCCGTGTGTTTCAGCAATTACTCCGCGGCCTTTCTCGCGCCTGTCGGGCGGCAGGTTGCGCGTTGCTGGGCGGCGAGACCGCGCAAATGCCCGGCATGTATCGCAAGGGTGAATACGATCTCGCAGGCTGCATCGTTGGTGTCGTGGATCGAACGAAAATCATCGATGGCAAGAACATTAAATCCGGCGACGTCGTTCTCGGTCTGCCTTCAAATGGTCTGCATACAAATGGCTACTCGCTGGCTCGAAAAATTTTGTTCGAAAGAATGCGGCTCAAACCGAGTTCGCTTCTAGCCGGATCCACAATCACCGTCGGCGAAGAATTGCTGCGGGTGCACAAAAATTATCAGCCGATGCTGTCGAAACTTACCGCTGGCGTGGTCAAAGGGCTCGCTCATATCACCGGTGGTGGGCTCATCGACAATCTGCCGCGAATTTTGCCGTCGAATTGCAACGCGGTAATTGAAACGAAAAGCTGGCGCGTTCCGAGCATCTTCCAAATCCTGCAGAAAAATGGAAACGTCGATGCTCATGAGATGTATCAAGTCTTTAACATGGGGATTGGAATGGCGGTGATTGTCGCGGAGCAAAATGTACGAACCGCAATGTCCATTTTAAGAGCGAAGCGAATTGGCCGGATCGAACCCGGAGCCGGGAGAACGGTTTTGAAATTCTAGAGCGTCCGCCGCGGCGAACGCGGGCGAATCATGGCAACTGCGGCGACGCTGGATCGGTCGCGTTCGCCGCAACTTCCACTTCCGGCTCTGCTGTTGGCGCGACCGGTTTTCCTTTGCGGGACACGCGCTGCAGGCCGGCTCGAAAGGCAGCGAGATCAACCAGTTCGGCTACGCGCGATTTCAACGCGCGCGCTCGCGTTGCAAGAAAACCGAGGATAACCCCGTAAAACACGACCGGCCAGAGATCAACGCGAGAAACGTTTACTTCGTGGTAAATCAACAAGCTTATCGCAATGAGATTGAAGATGATCATCGTAATAACCATCCGGTTGCGAAGCCGCACGCGTGTCAAACACTTCCCTGCGCCGTGATATTCGGTGACGGTTTGAAGTGCGATGCTCCACCAGAAATTGCCGTAAATTTGAATATCCCAATCGTTCCAGCCGCTATCCGTGGAATAGCGCCAGCCTTCTTCCTCAAGTAGCCGAAAGATTTCGCCCAGGAAATAGTGGCGGTCCCTCCCCTGCTCGCTCCAAAACACGCGCCGACTCAAGCTGCCTCGCGAGCGCGCGCGTTCGGGCAAATGTTCGTGCTTCCGAATGACGTTTGCCGGTGTGCGTTTGAAGCGCAGCCACGTGAAATAGCGGGAAAATCCGCGCACGAGCGGTTGCACAAACGCGAGGATCATGACCAGCAGGCGCGCGTGCACCGTGTCGAATTTTGGCTCGATCCGCGCCCGCACCATGTACGAAAGGGCGACGCAAAAAGTGCCGCCCAGCATCAGGTATGGAACAATGCGCAGCCCAGGCAGAAAAATTCCGAGGCCAAACAGAAAGATCGTCAACGCAAACCACTCAATGCTGCTGAGGTATGCGGCGACCTCTGATTGCGGCGCGGGATAGATCGATTGGAAAAATCCTTCACCGAAAATCCCGTGATAAATGATCGGGCGATTAACAAACCAGCTGAACCGCGTAGTGCCATAGATTTGACCGCGCCATTTCGCTGTGCCGGTCGGGCCGAAAAAGATCAAATGCTTAAAGCGCAGCAAAGATTCCGCTTCGCCGTAACCGTCTTGCTGTTTCATGAAAGCGCGCAGCGTAAACCGTCGATAATGCCAGACGATCGCACTCGGACTGAAAGAGATCACCCATCCAGTCTGCTGAATTCGCCAGCAGAAATCGACGTCGTCGCCGGCCTTGCGATATTCGGCATCGAACCCGCCTACAGCTTCGAAGGCCCAACGGTAAAACGCCATGTTACAACCAGGAATATGCTCGGCGACTGTATCTGTAAGCAGAACATGGTTTGGTCCGCCCGGCGCCGCAGCAACGCACGCCTGAATCCAATTTTGTGCCGGCGGCGTGATGTTCGGTCCGCCTACTCCGGCGTAATCGCCACTGACAAGCGTGCCAATCAGGTAGTAAAGCCAATCAACGTCTGCCATGCAGTCGGAATCGGTGTAAGCAAACACTTCGCCCTTGGCAGCAGCCGCCCCGGCGTTGCGGGCATAACTTAATCCATGGTTGGTCTGATGAATGTAACGCACCCACGGGAACTGTGCGGCCACGTAAGCAGTGTCATCCGTCGAACCGTCATCGACCAGAATAACCTCGTAAGCAGGATAATTCAGTTTGCCTAACGAATCCAGGCAGGCAGCAAGAGTGTGGCCCCCATTGTACGAGCAAACAATGACCGACACGAATGGCGTCTTGGGCAACGGAAGATGAGGTGAAGTCGAATTGTTTCCTCCGAGCTTTTCCTGAATCGTGTAGAAGGCCTTCTTCGGCTTGCGATCGCGCGTGACGAGGCCGAACGCCCAGTCCGTAATTTCCTGGCCCCCCGTGAACCATTCGTCCGTCCAGGTAAAAAGAATCGTTCCGGCAAGACCGCATTTCACCACGCTGTCGATGTGCCAGCCAAGCATTTCGGCCTGCTCCTCTTGGGAATGCCGGATCGTGTCCATGCCGAATTCACCGAGGATAAGCGGCTGCTCGCCAGTGAGATTTTGTAAGCGTAACAGATACCCTTCGAAATCGCGTTGGTTGTGAAGGTAAACGTTGAAGCACGAAAAATCGGAATTCTGCGGGAGCAGATATTCAGTGGGCGGGTACGTCGCATACGAAAAGAGCGCATCTGGATCCATTGCGCGCCCGATCTGTATTAACTCCTCGACAAATTCAATCACTCGGCGCGTACCGAGCCAACGCGACATCGTGCTCGAGATTTCGTTGCCGACCAGGTAACCGAAGATTGCTGGATGCCCCGCATGCGCCTTAACGGCAGCGCGGACATTTTCGGAGATTTGTTTACGTGTGGATCGTTCACGGAGGAACTCGATGTGTTTTTCCCAAGGAAGCGTTACCAGAACGCGCATCCCCGCGGCAGCGCAACGATCTAGGAACCAGCGCGGCGGCGAATGATAAATTCGCACAACGTTTAAACCTGCATCGCGCATCAGCGCCAGATCGGCATCTACCTGTTCAGGCCGGCCGACATAATTTTCATCGGCATCCGGTTTGAACGGACCGTACGTGACGCCTTTGACAAAAAACTTTCTGTCTCCGTCGAAAAAGAACTTCGCCCTGGGACGGATTCGCGAGGTTTCGTTTTGTGTCATGTCGGGCGTTTTATGGTGTCATTCTCAGCGCAGCAAAGAATCTCGAATGATTTGCCATACTCAGCCAACAAAACCACAACCAGAGATGTTTCGCTTCGCTCAACATGACAGAAAGAACAACGAATGGCGCGGGAAGCTCACTCCTAAAGCGCTCTCAACGCTTCACCCACGATGGCGCCTGTGCGCTCGATGTCTCCCCTAGAGTGCGCTGTGGAGATGAAGCCAGTCTCAAATTGTGACGGCGCGAAATAAACGCCGCGCTTCAAACAACCGTGAAAAAACCGGGTGAACATTTTGGGATCGCTTCGCTGCGCGCTGGCAAGATCGACAATCGGCGCGGCAGCAAAAAACAAACAAAACATCGAACCAAGCCGGTGAAAGGTGATGTCGATGTTTGCGCTCTTGATTGCGTCACGCGCTAGGGCTTCAAATTGCGTGCCCGACTTCTCGAGCAATTTCCAGCCATCAATTCGCTCCAGTTCGCGCAATTGCGCAAGACCGGCAGCCATTGCGATGGGATTTCCAGACAAGGTCCCCGCCTGATACACCGGACCATCTGGGGAAAGTTGGTCCATGATTTCGGCGCGACCGCCAAATGCGCCGACCGGTAGTCCGCCTCCAATTATTTTTCCGAGCACAGTCAAATCAGGTTTTACTCCATACACTTCCTGTGCGCCGCCGCGGGCAACGCGAAAGCCAGTAATCACCTCGTCAAAAATCAGAAGCGCATCGTTGCTCGTGCATTCCTCGCGCAGGACCGACAGAAAGTCCTCTCTC
Organism: Candidatus Udaeobacter sp.; assembly: GCA_036525475.1. Classification (GTDB taxonomy): domain Bacteria; phylum Verrucomicrobiota; class Verrucomicrobiia; order Chthoniobacterales; family UBA10450; genus Udaeobacter. The sequence goes on along the minus strand of DATDAJ010000115.1, from coordinate 683 downwards.
GGAAAATAGAGACCCGCGTTCGCTGGGATCGGCTCGATGATTACCGCCGCAATTTCATTTCTGTTTTCCTGAAACGCTTTTCTCAGCAACTCGGCATTGTTGAACGGCAGCGAGATTGTCAGATCAGCAAATGCCGAGGGAACACCGGCGCTACTCGGTTGGCCGTGCGTCAGAGCGCCGCTGCCAACTTTCACCAGAAGGGCGTCTGCGTGCCCATGATAGCAGCCGTCGAACTTGACGACCTTATCGCGCCCGGTGAACGCGCGAGCGAGGCGGATGCACGACATCGTCGCTTCCGTGCCGCTATTCACCATTCGCACTTTCTCGATCGATGGCACCCAATCGCAGATCAATTCCGCCATCTCCGCTTCCAACGGATTCGGAATTCCAAAGCTCAATCCGCGCGGCGCTGCGTCGCGAACCGCTTCGGCCACAACTTTCGGCGCGTGCCCGAGAATCGCCGGTCCCCAACTGCCGACGTAATCGATATACACATTTCCATCCACATCCCAGATCTGTGCACCTTGCGCCTGGGCGACGAAAAACGGGTCACCGCCAACATTGCGAAGCGCGCGCACCGGCGAATTTACGCCGCCAGGATAAGCAAAAATTGTGTCCACTCCCTCGCGCTCCAGACAGGCGACAAGAATATCCGCCCCATTCATGACTGGACCGCGCTCAAG
>DATDAJ010000114.1:0-8480 GCA_036525475.1 Candidatus Udaeobacter sp. | reverse complement strand
TGATTGGCGTTTGACACAAACGCCCTACAACAACAGCTAATTTGTAGGGCATCTGTGTAAGACGCCTAACGCAAATTGGTAATCACCGCGAACGGCAGAGCCGACAATACGTCACGCACTCCTACCTGCCGCTTGTGGTGACGAATCGCTTGGCACGTGAAGAGATCGTGGGCGTCCTCGAGCGAAAAGGTTTCTGGTAATCGAATTGCCGTATCTTGCCAAGCCTCCCCAATGGGTGGAAACCCAATGCGCGAAGAGAGCCGCGGCGCGATCACCGCAATCCAATCGTCGTCGAGTCGCCGAACGAAGCTGACGCAGCATTCTGCAAATGTTCCGCTCGCGTGAAGCGGTAGATATTCGCCGCGCTCGAAAAGATCCGCGTGTCCTCGACGAAGTTGCAGGAGGTGCTTTGTCAAAAATAGTTTGATCCGGCCATCCGGCCACGTCTGCATTAGTTCTCCCGGAGTCGCGGTCGACAGCAACTTCAGCATCTGACGGCGCAGGCCGTAATCGACCGGACGCCGGTTATCAGGATCAACAAGGCTGTAGTCCCAAATCTCAGTTCCCTGATAAATGTCTGGCACACCGGGCGATGTCAGCTTCAGCAAGGTTTGCGTAAGCGAATTAATCGCCCCAAGCCGATTCATCTCTTTCGCTGCAGGAAGGAAGACCGGCAGGAACTTATTTCGCGCGGATGAATCCAAGATTCTCGCGACAAAATTATGCATGGCGGCGTCCCATTCTTCGTTAGGTTGGATCCAGCTTGTGTTGATCTTCGCTTCTTTGAGCGCCTTCGTCATGTAAGCCTGGATTCGTTCGATGTAATCTGCGGTCGGCACAGGCTCCGGCTCGCCATTTGCCTGCATTGGCCAGGTGCCCAGAAGGGTTTGGTAAAGGAGATATTCTTCGTTAGCATCGGGCGCTTCCAAATCATTCACCATCTGTTTCCAGCGGCGGTTCGCCGTGTGCCAGCGCTGCAACGAACCTCTCCAAAGCTCCGGGATTTCCGAAATCGCGACGATCCGTGCGCGCACATCTTCGCTGCGTTTCGTGTCATGCGTGGACGTCGCCGTTAAACCCGCCGGCCAATTGCGCTGTCGGTCAAGATTCCGCTCGTGAAAAGCGTCAACGCTCAATCCGAATTGCTCTGGGTCGCCGCCCACTTCGTTTAACGCCGTCAGTCGGTTGTAAATGTAAAAGACCGTATCCTCGAGACCCTTGGCCATTACTGGTCCGGTGGTCTGTTGAAATTTCAAAACCAAATGCGTGTGCGCAGCGCGTCCAGCGGCATCGAGGTTCGGTGGGAAGCGGAAGAGCAACACGTCGCGCAGAAAATTAAAGATCGACTCTTCCATTGCCGGATTACGGCGTTTTGCCGCGGCAATTGCGTGCTCGACGATTTGCCGGTCTTCTTCGCTTACCGGCTGGCCGGGCTCTATATAGGTTCGGTAAACTGGAAAACAGGCGATCGTTTCGCGCACAGTGCGCGAGAGCGCCTCGAGCGTGAAATCGCGATACCACCGGTTTTGTTCGGACAAGCGATCAACCATGTTGCTCAGAACATCCACATCGTTGGCCAGCGCCAGTTTCATCACGAGAAGCTTTTTCGCATACAGCAGATGCCCGAAAGGCACCGAGTGATCGATGAAACGGTGGAACGTTTTTGTGATCGCCGTCTCAGCCGCGGGATCGACCAGCAATTGCATGACGTGATTGGCGAAATCGTACCCGGTAGTTCCATGGACGCACCAGTCTGCGCGCAACCTTTCAGACCCCGTTAGGATTTTCTCCGCCAGCATGTAAATGGCCCGGCCATCTTTCGGCAATGCAATCCCGAGCGCTTTGGCGCAACGCTGCTGAAGCTTCTCGAAATACTCGCGCGGTAAATAGAGACCGTCGGGATGATCGATGCGGAGGCCTGTCACGGCGCCTGCGCTTACAAGCTCGAGAATCAGCCGGTGAACGGCGTCAAAAACCTTGGGCAACTCGACCCGAATCGCCGCCAGCTCGTTCACGTCAAAAAAACGGCGGTAATTGATTTCCTCGGCGGCTACACGCCAAAACGCCAGCCGATACGCCTGCTCGTTCAGCAATCGATCGAGCACATCGAAACTGCGAGGATCCTCCGGTTTGCCGTTGATCTGAACCAGCGCCTTTTCGATTGCGTGCTGCACCTCAGGCGCCTCAGCGCAACGCCGCTCCAGACGTCGCTTGATGATTTCCTTTTCTCGAACGCGCTCCGCGATTCGTTTCGGATCGGTTTCTGTGCGCTTCGGTAAATACTCAAGCGCGGTCAGAATGCTTTGCAGTTCCGCGTAAAGATCTTCGTCCTTGTATTCGGCGAGATTTTGCAACGCAATCTGCAGAACGTAGCGATACGTGCTCGGAGCGATCGGCAGCCTGCGATCACTGTAAAACAGGTAGAATGTTCCCTCTTCAAAGCCCACCTGCAGTTCGCCGCGCTCCAGCACGCGTCCATATTGGTCGCCGAGAATTGGTAGCAGAACCTTGTCGCGCAGGTCAGATTTTAGCGGCTCCCAATCGATATCGAAATAGGGCGCGTATTCCGAACTGGGCCCGTTTTCCAGCACGTCCATCCACCATTCGTTCCGTGAATTGGCGATCCCAACGTGGTTCGGAACAAAATCCAGCACCTGGCCCATGCCGTGCGCCTGCAGTTGCTCCACCCAGGCGTCAAAATCCGCCCGCGAACCGATCGCCGCGTTCAGCTTGTTGTGATCAGCGATGTCGTAGCCGTGAAGGCTGTCCGGACTTGCCTGGAAGTACGGCGACGCATAAACGTCGCTCACTCCGAGCGCATCCAGATACGCGACGATTTCGCGCGCCTGGGCAAACGTGAACCACCGGTTGAATTGCAACCGGTAGGTGCAGGTCGGGATGCGCGGGTGCTCCTTTTTCACAACAGGAAGAAAACGTCCAACGCCCAACGCCGAACGTCCAACGCCGAAATTGAAAACCAGAGTTCGGCGTTCGGCGTTAGATGTTGGACGTTCGGCGTTTTCCTACATCCGCTCGGGCACTTTGATCCCGAGAAGATCCAACCCGCACTGTAGGACTCGCGCAGTAAGATCACACAGCGCAAGTCGCGAGCTGCGGGCCGATTCCTCTGATTTCAACACGGGACAAGCTTCGTAAAAGGCATGGAAGCTGTTCGCCAGCTCGAACAGGTAGTTTGCAAGGATGTTCGGACGAAACCCGTTCAGCACTTGCGGAACAATCTCCGCGAACTGACAAAGTCGTTTGGCAAGATCACGTTCGGCAGGCTCAGCGAACGTGAATCCTGTAGCCACCGGCCTGCTTGCCTCGCCGTAGCCCGGCGAAGGCGGGTGGCCGCTCTCTCCTTGTTGCGCGGCTTCAACGCCCCACAGGGGCGTGGCTACAGCAGCCTCGGCTGCTTTACGAAAGATCGAGCGAATTCGGACGTACGCGTTCTGCAAATACGGCGCGGTGTTCCCGTGCAGCGAAAGCATCTTGTCCCACGAAAAAACATAATCTGTCGTCCGATACTGCGAGAGATCGGCGTATTTGACGGCACTGATGCCGATCTTCTCCGCGATGTCATTCTTTTCCTCCTCACTCAGGTCCGGATTTTTTTCGTCGATAATTTTTCGGGCGCGTCTGCACGCTTCCTCGAGAAGCTCGCGCAGAGGAACATTCTCACCCGAGCGCGTCTTCATGAGTTTGCGATCTTCTCCTAGCACATTTCCAAATATGATGTGGCGCAGATCGGTGGTGTAGCCTTCTCGACGAGCGACCGCGAAAATCTGTTTGAAATGCAATGTTTGCGGCGCGCCAACGACATACCAGATGGCGTCGGCTTTCAACTCGTTTACCCGATAATCAATCGTGGCGACATCGGTCGTAGCATAATTGAATCCGCCGTCTCGTTTGCGAATGATCAGCGGCTTATCGGCCAACTCGGGATCATCATGGAAGAACACGACTACGGCGCCTTCACTCATTGCCGCTATCCCAGCCTTGAGCAGGCGATCTACTATGCCGGGCAACCGATCGTTGTAAAAGCTTTCGCCGCATTGCAGGTCGTAATGCACGTCGAGCAGCCGGTAAACGTGCTCGAAATCCTGCATCGAAAACGCCACGCATTCGTTCCAAATATCGGTGTTTTCCTTGTCGCTGGCCTGCAATTTCACCAGTTCCTGGCGACAGGCTTCCCGCACTTCCGGGTTCTTGCTCGCTCGGTCGTTTGTTTCCTTGTAAATGCGGACAATCTCGGCCAGCGGATTGCGCTGCAGCGCCTGTCGATCCAAAAGATTTTTCCATCCCCAAATGACCATCCCGAACTGTGTTCCCCAGTCGCCTACGTGATTATCGCGGATCACTTCGTGCCCAAGAAATTTGGCGACACGCGCCAGCGCGTCGCCGAGCGCCGTGCTGCGGATGTGACCGACATGCATCGGTTTCGCCACATTGGGCGATCCGAAATCGATGACGATGCGTCGTGGTGATTCTGTTTCGGCGACACCGAGCCGTTCATCTCGCAAGATGTCGAGTGTCTGTTTTTCCACCGCGGCCTGACGCAACGTGAAGTTGATGAATCCGGCGCCGGCGACAGCAGGCGGTTCGGATACATCGCTAACATCCAATCGCGCTATAATCTTTTCTGCCAGCGCACGCGGATTTTCGCCGCGCTGCTTCCCAAGTACGAGCGCAACATTAGTCTGGTAGTCGCCAAACCGCGGATCGGTCGCCAGCGTCAACTCACCAGCCGCCGGCAAGCCCGCGCTCGCCAAAGCGTCGGAAAGCTTTTTCGCGAGAAGTGACTGGAAGGTGTCCATCGAGTGAAGCAGACAATCATGTCTGCTCGCGAAGTTTCAATCTCGCAGACAGGATTGCCTGCGCCACTTCCCTACGAACGTTCGCGAAAAATCGCCAAGATTTCGTCAGCGGATTTCGCGCTGGCAAGACTTTCGCGCACAGAGCGGTCGTTCAGAAATTTTGCTATTGAAGCCAGTGTGCGCAGATGCGTTTGAAATTGATTTTTCGGCACGATAAAAAGAACAACGAATTTTACGGGCGCGTTATCCAACGCGTCGAACTCGATTCCTTTGGTAGATCTTCCGAACGCAGCCACCACTTCGTCGAGCCGATCGGATGAACAATGCGGTATGGCAATTCCGAATCCGATGCCCGTACTCATTGTTTCCTCCCGTTGCTTTAGCGCGGCCAGAATTGGATCGCGATCCGCGGACTTGATTTTGCCGAGGCTTACAAGGAGGTCGATCAGCTCAACAATAGCCGACCAACGCTCCGTAGCTTTCATCTCGGGAATGATTTGCTCGGCAGAAAGTAAATTGGCGAGGGACATGCAGATGCTCCGTGCGGGAGGCCAAGCTTAGCGGTAGCGCATAGCTTGACAAGCGCGTTTTCCGGGAGCGCTGGGCTCCTAGTTCTCTTCCCGAATCTTATAAATCAAACGCCGCGAGAGCAGCCAACGCACACCGAACATGTCGGTAGTGGCGCGCACGGCACGATTGCCCAGACCGTATTTAGTTTGACCAAACCGCCGGGGGCGATGATTCACCGGAATTTCCACCAGCCGGTACCCTGCGTCTTTGATCAGCGCAGGAATGAACCGATGCATCCCCCTGAATGGAAACAGCGCTGTCACGCATTCGCGCCGCATCGCCTTGAGCGTGCAACCGGTATCGCGCACGCCGTCTTTTGTGTAACGGCTACGAACAGTGTTGGCGATCCGGCTGGTGAGCCGTTTCACAAGCGTGTCCCGGCGCAGCGCGCGATAACCGCAAACCAGATCAGCGCCGCGCGAAATTTCACCGATCAATTTTGGAATATCGGCGGGATCGTTTTGCAAATCGCCGTCGATTGGAACGAGAATTGCCCCGCGCGCGGCTTGCAGGCCGGCGTAAAGCGCTGCGCTTTGTCCGGCATTTTTTTCGAAACGGATCACTCGCAGGTTCGGCGCGGCCTCAATTCGCTCCACGGTGTGATCGGCTGACCCGTCATCGACAAAAATGAACTCGTGATCGATGGCCCTGAGCGCTGCTCTTAGCTCAGCTTGCAGGATCGGAACACTTTCCTCCTCGTTGTACACAGGAACGATGACCGAAACTGCGGGAGAATTCGTCGTATGGGTCATAACACTGCGAAGTACTTTCGGATTCGCATCGCTCTAAAGCTAAGCTTTTCCTTAAATGCTGTAGCCGCGTCTCTGTGAAACGCGTGGCGCTTGCTTTGTGAACAGATTAAGCCTGCGCTTCGCACAGCGAAGCGGCTACAGGATACGTCAAAGCTGCTCCTCATAACGGCAATGTCCGATAACTTCGACAAAGGAACATCTGCCAAATCCGCATCACCTTTCCGTAGCGCGAAACTTCGATCGTTCCCACCAGCTCAGTGGATTGGAATGCCGCCTGGATGTTGCGAGGCACGCGTCCCTTTTCTCCAGCCCTGATAAAAAGCGCATCGCGTCCGACAAACAAATTGATGCCGTTCTCTTCGGTGTAAACCTCGCCCTCCGGCAATTGCATGCCAGGTTTTAGCTCCACGAACTGATCGTAGCGCGGCCAAAAGGAAAACTGATTCACCATGTCCTGCGATTCGGGAATGTAAACGGGCGGATGACCCGGGCCTTCCACTCGTTTGTCGCGCAGATAAAACGAAATCTCCGACGCGCGATCGCGAGCGTCAGCAATGAGAAAGAGTTTCTCGCCCAATTGCGCCTCAAGATTGTTGCGCATTTTCTCCAGCGCCTCCGTCGCGCTTTTCCATCCACGCATCCGATCACTCGGATCGCTTCGCGGAAATTGGTAACCGGCCACCCGCAGCAAATCTGTGTCCAATGCGACAACGCTCATGATCAATCCCACCAGGACGGCAACGCTGGCACATGTCCGTAAAAGAACGTTCGCCTGAAGCCGGTGCCACCAGAAATACGTCGCGACCAATCCGAACCCAAAAAAGGCGAGCGCATCCCAATTCGGCGCCGCGCTTTTGTTAAGCGACAGAAGCAAGTAAAAACCAAACACCGGCAAACCAAACCACATTAAGAACAGGACTTTGAATTGCTGATTGATGCGCCGCCAGCTTGCGATCACACCCCAGGCCAACGCCAGAAACAGCAGCGGCGAATAGACGATGAAGTGTTGACCGAGAAATGAGAGCACCTCAGCCGGATGAAAGCCAAAGCCGCGGTCAAGATTTCCACGCGAGCGCAAATGCGCCAGCGTGATCCAGGCGTGCTGCGCGTTCCAGACAATCGGCGGAATCGTGCAAAGAACGAACATCCCGATCAGCAAATACACGCCGGAGCGTTTGAATTCCCGTCGTAGCCGTGGCACGAGCGCGAGCACGAGGAACACCGAAATTAATTCGAACGCGTTCGTGTACTTGCAGAGAAATCCCAGCCCGATCAGCAGACCTGTAAGCGGCCAGTACCACGAGCCCCGAAAGCGTTCGGGGTTTTCCACCGCGAGCCAGAAAGTAAACATCGCCGCCATCCAGAAGAAAATCGATAGCGCATCGATCGTCATTACGATCGCGCCAATGTTGAAAATCGGCGTTGCATTCAAGGCAATAACTGCCCACAGACCAGCGGTGGCGCCGAACAAACGGCGCGCAAAATAGAACAGGAGCAGACTGGTGGCCGCCGCGAGCAAAGGACTGAAGAAGCGAACACCAAACTCGTTCGCGCCAAAAACAGCGGTGCTCGCGCGTATGGCGAAGGCGATACCAGGTCCCTTGCTGAAGTAGGCGGGCGCCAGTCGCTCCGACCACATCCAGTAATGCGCTTCGTCAAAGGAGAGATCTGTCGTTGCCAGAAGTGAAAAACGAATCGCCGTCAGTGCAGCGACAAAGAGCCAGACTGCGCGCGTGGTGTTCATGTTGAGCGTTGCGGCGCGCCCGGCGATCGCGCCCTACCGTTGAAATCACCAAGCAAACTCGGATGGCGCGCAAACACATTTGGCATCCATTTCCGCGCCGCGATTCTCCAAATCAACTCAAAGAAGCTGAGCAGAAGCAATGCTTCACCAATCCCGAGAAAGAGCGTCGCCACCACGTCGCTGGGCCAATGCGCGCCCAGGTAAATTCGCGAATATCCAACGGCCAGAGCGACAAACCAGTACAGCCAGCCGCGCCGCCGGTAAAACAAAGTAAAATACGTCGCGGCGATGGTGTTGTTTACAGCGTGCCCAGACGGGAACGACGGTCCCGAGCGGACGCGATCCGAGGAATCAGAAAACCGAATGATCGGCTTCTTAAAGAGGGTAAAAAACTTTGGCTGGGCTTTTTGTAACTGGACCATCCGAACACTCTCGACGTGTTTTGGTCGGTGACGGGCCACGCTAGATTTTAATGCACTTGTGACCAGTCCCGCGATTGCCAAAGATATGCCCAGACAGATAACGAACGCGCGTGCTTTGAATCCGCCGAAGATCAGCGCACCAATTCCAAGTGCGATAAGGAACGGCCTCCAAATC
>DATDAJ010000113.1:0-3002 GCA_036525475.1 Candidatus Udaeobacter sp. | reverse complement strand
CGAAATCCAGCGCAGGTCTTTTGAATGCCCGGATCGGCGCGAATGTTTCTTCTGCTTTCTCTTGTGGTCCCGTGTATGCCCAGACCACTCCGCACATTTTTTTCATGTGCAGATGTTCGGGAAACGATGGAGCTGGCGGGACCGTAAGAAAAGCGAAGAAGCCATTCAGATCATCCGGCGCCGTCGGGATCAGATCGCGATACCACTTCATCACGTCGGCTGTCTCGCTGAGCTCGTAAAGCATGGGGCCGGCATAGACCGTGTCGATCGGATGCAGCTTGAACGTGAACGACGTGACGACGCCAAAATTGCCGCCACCGCCGCGGAGCGCCCAGAACAGATCGGGATTTTCGTCGGCACTCGCTTTTACGAATTCGCCATTTGCCAGGACAACGTCGGCCGACAGCAAATTATCGATGCTTAGGCCACATTTCCGGGTGAGATGACCGACTCCGCCGCCCAAGGTTAATCCGCCGACGCCAGTCGTGGAAATAATGCCGCTCGGCGTCGCGAATCCAAACGCGTGCGTGGCATGATCAACGTCGCCCCAGACGCATCCGCCGCCGGCTGTGACAGTGCGAGCCGCAGGATCGACTCGCGTGTATTTGATCGACGCGAGATCAATCACGAGGCCGTCATCACAAATTCCCAAGCCGCCGGCGTTGTGACCGCCACCACGGATTGAAACGAGGAGATCGTTGTCGCGTCCGAAATTTACGCACCGGATGACGTCTGCGACATCCGAGCACCGCGCGATCAAGCGCGGTTTCTTATGGATCATTGCGTTGTAGACCTTGCGAGCTTCATCGAAATCTGCGTCGCCCGGCTGGATGAGTCTGCCTCTGAGGCTTCGTTTTAGTTCGGTAATGGAATCTTCGTTGAGCATGGGAAGAGAATTTTCGACACAGTTACCCTGTGTTACCAAACGATCAAGGAACGACGGCCGTCGATTTTAGATTTCGGCGGCTGCCCCCGCCTTCGCTGAGGCTACGGCGGGCAGGCAAGGCGCCGCTCCTTGGGCTGCGTCGGCGTGCCTTTTTCCATTGAAACTCAGATTCATTTACGGTTAGCCTCTCGCCAGAGGCCACCACGCAATGTCTCACCCATATAGATCATGGACGCGGCGCGATTTTTTGAGACTCGCCGGTCGCGCGGGATTGCTCGGCGCCCTTCCCACGCTGGCAAGTGCCGCTGCCGCGCTTGAGCAAGACACAGTCTGCGTCTCGATCCTGCACACCACGGATTTGCATGGCCATATTTTGCCGACATCTGATTACGACGGAACTGCTGATCGCGGCGGTTTGGCGCGTTGCGTCACGCAAATTCGCCGATGGCGGCGGCAAAATCCGAACTCGATCCTGGTCGATGTCGGCGACGTCTATCAAGGCACAGAGGTGAGCCTACGAAACAAGGGCGAACTGATGATCGATCTTTTTAATTACCTCAAATACGACGCCTGGGTGATTGGCAATCACGAATTCGATTGGGGAATGGAGCCGTTTACTAATGCGCTACAAAAATCCGCAATGCCGGTGCTGGGTGCAAACACAACGTTAGACGGAAAAGCGGCCGGCTCATCTTCCGATTCGCAACATCCGTTCGGCAAGGTTCAGCCATTCATCGTCAAGGAAATTGAGGGCATCAAAGTCGCAATTATCGGAATCACAACGCCGGGCATGTCGTTCTGGCTTCCGCGGGAGTTTACCGTTGGAATCGATTTTCAATTTCCCGTTGAGGCTGTACGACGCGCAATTGCGAAAGCGAACAGCGAAGGCGCGGACGCGATTGTGCTCACAGGTCACATGGGACTGAAGCCGCGCACGGGCGGCGATGACTTTGCGAACACAGTAATGGCGTTAACTTCCGAGTTCCCGGACGTCGCAGCTTTTATAGCGGGCCACACTCATCAGCCAATTCCAAGTCGTCTAACGAATCGCGTGCTTTTCACGCAAGCGGACCATTTCGGAATTCATGTGGGCCGCGTAGATCTGTTGTTTGATCGAAATTCGAAGAAATTGCTACGTCGTGAAGCGATCTGTGAGCTGATGGACAGCCGTTTCGATCCGGATCCAGTTGTCCTTTCTAGAGCAGGATCGCAGCTTGCGGAATCCGAAGCCTCGCTTGCCCAGTCGATCGGCGAGTTGACCGAAACGTTGCATGCTCGCGGCCAGCGTGGTCACCCGAGTGAAATCGAGAAGCTGATCGGCGCCGCGATTACAGAAACATTGGCGGAACGAAACATTATCGTCGATGCCGTTATGCATGGCGTTTTCGATGAAAACGCTAGACTTGCCTCGGGCCTAACGACGGTTAGCGACATTTGGAATGTCATTCCGTACGAAAACCTCATCGTTACCGCGACGCTTTCTCCTGATGAAATAAGAAGCGTGATGGAAGAAGTATATGCCAGCCGTGAGCCACGAAGTTTGCTGGGTATCGCACTAAGAGTGGAGGGTCGCGGTCTGGATCGAAGGATCACCTCAATGGCATTTCCAGATGGACGCCAGCTGGAGCGCGATAAGAGATACAAAATCGCAGTCAATAGTTTCGACGCGCGAAGCGGCGGCCATCATTTCATGCAATTGCGAGCGTTGCTTGCCAAGCCAGAGTCAAATTGCGTTCTGCACGCCGTGCAAACACGCGACGCGGTCATCGATTATTTCCGGCGGCATAAAATTGTGCAAAGGATTGGCGCGCTAACGCCGCTGGGGGTCGCGGCATGATTTCACCAGTTCGCCCTTGCAAAAAGAACCGCTTTCGCTTGCCTATTTCGCCATGCGACTTCGGATTTTTTGCTTTGTCGGTTTATTGTTGAGCGCTGATCTTGCCTCAGCGCAGACGCCAAAACCCGGATCACCATCACCGTCACCGCGGGCAACGTTGCCAGAGTTTCGGCCAGCGTTGATCGGAACCGCGCCAAATTCCCTGATCAACACGATAGACACTGCCGACCTGATCAAGAAGGGACAAAAGGAAGCCGCGGTAATGTTTTCTTGTCTTGT
>DATDAJ010000112.1:0-3546 GCA_036525475.1 Candidatus Udaeobacter sp. | reverse complement strand
GCCCACGCAATCATCACCGCGCCGATGACAAATACGAAAAACGAGCCGATCGCAAACCTAAGAAGCCAAGGCATAATCAGTTCTAACTCGAGATCGGGCTCAGCCGCTTTTGCAACTCGCTTACGGCCTACATCTGCCAATCAGGTGATACCTTCACTTTTGTTTCCCCAAGAGTCAGCTGGCCCCTCTTGCGAGTGCTTTTCAATTCGAAATAAGGATGAGATTTCGTTGCGGGCACCACGAGATGGATTGTCTTCTTTTTGCAGTCGGACTCAGCCTTACTGAACGCCGCAAGATCGTTGGTTTCGATAGAGATAATGCTTCCATTGTCGCCGCTGACGTTTAAGCCAACGACCTTGCAATCTTCACTCCCCAACAAGCTCAACAAGACCGATATATCGTACCCACCGCCACTGACGACTATATTGGATGTAGCATGGCAGATCGGTGTAGCGATCAGCACTAAAAATAGGATAAGCAAGTGTTTCATAGGGTTACTTAACGAGAAGGAGATAAGCCAGGGCAGGCTTTCGTGGCAATCATTTAAAATACTTCGATGACAGCCATTGGCTTGAATAGATCGGTTAGAACCTCAGCTGTCATTGTACCGACACGTTACGATCTGCCGGTTCGTCCAATTTCTTCCGGGTGCCCCCGATCTTACCTTTAATCGAACGCAAAATTCTTCGCGCAAAATAGAAGAAAACGCCGATGGCGATCAGAAAGATGATCAAGGCGAGCAGGGGACTGAAATGCACGAGAGTTAGGCCACCCAGCACAGCAGCGTCTTCACCAAGACTGAGCCCGATGTTTGAAAGCGGTTCCGGCGATGTATTGCTGGCGAGCCGCGTCGCTGCTTTCGCCGTGTGCGCAAGGAGGCTCGTGCCTCCCGCCAACAACGCGACGATGACCGTTAATGCTGGACTGGGATGACCAAGCACTTGAATCGCAAGCAAAGCGCCGCCGATCGGACGAATCACGGTGTGGACGGCGTCCCAGATTGAATCCACCCATGGAATTTTATCGGCGAAAAATTCGAGCAAATAGAGAGCACCGGCAATGCTGATGATCCATGGGTTGCCGAGGATTTCGAGCGACTGATACTGCGGTGCCAGAGTGATCCAGTGAAAATGGATTGCGAGGCCAGTGGCAAAAACGGTCAGGTAAAGATTGACGCCGGCGAGCGCGGCCAGACCGAGCGCGACGCTGAGGAGATCCAATCTTTCCACGCGCAAGCATCGGGTGCGAACCACTCAAAGTCACGCGCGAGCTTGGCTAAGGTGCGATGACGAAGCACGAATGACCAATGACGAAGGAAGAACGAAGGCCGGATGCCATAGACTGCGCTGTCCCCAGCGCATTTTGCTGCATGTGGTCAACGTTTCGCGGCTCGTTTATCCGCTGAGGACAGCGGACGCTACAACATTTGTTGGTCATTAGACATTCGGAATTCGTCATTCATACTGGCGCCATGCTCGACATCCGTCTGATTCGCGAGAAACCGGATTTTGTCCGTGAGCGCCTGGCGACACGCTGCGGCGGAGATGAAGCAAAGATCGACGACGTAATGCGAATCGACGCTGAGAGGCGCAAAAGCGAAACTGAGCTGCAACGGCTACAGTCGGACCGCAACCGTCTGAGCAAGGAGATCGGCACGCGACGTTCGCGTAAGGAACCGAGCGAAGAACTTGAAGCCGAAGTGCGAAAGATCGGTCAGCAAATCGCCGATTTAACACAGCGCGCCAATGCGCTCGATGAAGAGCAGCGCAACTTACTCTTGGATATTCCAAATCTTCCGCATGCGAGCGTTCCCATTGGCAAGGATCCCAGCGCAAATCGGGTCGTCCGTAACTGGGGCGAGAAGCCGCAATTAACCAATGCTGCCGATCACGTTGCGCTCGGCACGAGACTAAATCTCTTCAATCTCGAATGGGCGGCGAAACTGAGCGGAAGCGGTTTCATTTGTTTTACCGGCGCAGGCGCGAAGCTCGAGCGCGCATTGATCAATTTCATGATCGATCTGCACACGCGCGAGCATGGGTATTTTGAAGTAAGTCCGCCGTTTGTAGTTCGGCGTGACTGCATGATCGGCACATCGCAGCTTCCGAAATTTGAGGCCGACATGTACGGCTTGGAAGAGAACCAGCTTTTCCTCGCGCCGACGGCAGAGGTTCCATTAACAAATCTCCATCGCGAAGAGATCCTGAGCGTTGGCGATCTTCCGAAAAAATTCACCGCTTATACGCCCTGTTTCCGGCGCGAAGCGGGTTCCGCCGGGCGCGACACACGTGGCATCATTCGCGTGCATCAATTCGATAAAGTCGAAATGGTGAAAATCGTCGCCCCGGAAAAATCTTACAAAGAACTTGAATCGCTCACTGCAGATGCAGAACAAGTGTTGCAACTGCTCGGGTTGCATTACCGGGTCATCGAGCTTTGCACAGGCGATTTAGGGTTCGGCTCAGCCAAGACGTACGACATCGAAGTCTGGTCGCCAGGCCAGAATGCATTTCTAGAGGTCTCGAGTTGCTCGAACTTTGAAGATTTCCAGGCGCGCCGGATGCAACTGCGGTTCAAAGATCGTGATGGAAAGAACCGCTTGTGCCACACGTTGAATGGTTCAGGCCTGGCGTTGCCAAGATTGTTTGCTGCGTTGATTGAGAATTATCAGCAGCCGGATGGCTCGGTACGCATTCCGGAAAAGTTACAGTCCTTCTTCGGCGCCGAGAAGATCAAGTAATCAATACAATTATTGTAGGGCGTTTCTGTGAAACGCCGGCGTAAGGAATCGGCGTCTGACACAGACGCCCTACAATTCGGGCTAAAGTTATTCGCCATTACTGCAACCCGGGTAATCCCATGCCGCCAAGGCCGCCGGTGATTTTCGTCATCTCGGATTGCGCCAGCGCCTTGCCTTGCTCGATCGCTTGTTTCACCGCGCTTAGCACCATTTCCTCAAGGAATTCGACGTCATTCGGATCGACAACCTCCTTGTCGATCTTGATCGCGATAATGTCGCCCGAGCCGTTCGCCGTCACTTTCACTTTCCCGCCGGCCGCGCTCACTTCCACGGTTTTCTGCTCGAGCTCGGCCTGAGTTTTGGCCATTTGCTCCTGCATCTTCTGCGCCTGCTTCATCAGTTTGTTTAGATTCATAAGCTCCTTGGTGCGGCGCGCCCGGCAGTCGCCCTACCTTTCTTGAGTGACCCGGGCGTTGAATAGCTCGATAGCGTCCTGAATTAATGGTTCGTCTTTGAAATCACTAGAAGGCGAATCTTTTTTGACGACGGCGCTCCTGGAAGCGAGTTCTTCGCTCACGGTCAGCTTCAAAGTCCAATCTTTCTCGCTGATTTCATGCAGCAGCGTCTCCACGAACTTGCGATTGGCCTGTGTGCCCAGGATGTCCATTGCGGCCTTGTCGGCAGCCGCGAAACCGAGTTTAAAATTGCGCCCGTCGATTCCAAGAACGTGGGCTGCTGAAGCTGAGTTTCGCACGAAGCCCTTCTGTGCTGGAATCTTCGCGAGAACGGCTTGCCAAAGCTTTCCG
>DATDAJ010000111.1:0-3288 GCA_036525475.1 Candidatus Udaeobacter sp. | reverse complement strand
CGAACAAGAGCAATTGCGCGTGGCTTCGCTGACGAACATTGAAGACATTGAGTTTGGGGAGGACAAGTCGATGCGCTTCCGAGCGACTGTGGTCACCGCGCCGGAATTCGAGCTTCCAGATTACAAGGAGATTCCGGTGCAATTGCCGGACACCAAGATTTCGGAAGCAGAAGTCGAAGCGGCGATCGAGCGTTTGCGAGATCAATCCGCCGACTTTGTAGATGTGCCGGAGCGCGCGTTGGAAATGGGCGATTTCGCGGTGCTTGATTTCGAGGGTTCGATAGAAAACAAGGCGATCAGCGAAATCGCGCCGCAAGCCAGCAAGAATCTGCACGGCGGCAAGAAATTCTGGCTGCATCTGGCGCCCGAAAATTTTCTGCCGAAATTTAGCGAGCAACTAATCGGACTAAAACCCGGCGAGCCGCGGCTAGTGATCGTCGATTTTCCAAATGATTTTCCGGTAAAAGAAGTGGCCGGGAAAAAAGCGGATTACGCTGTTACGTTGCGCGAGATCAAGGAGAAGGTGCTGCCACCGATCGACGATGCGCTCGCGGCCAAGCTCGTCCCCGGCAAAACGCTGGTTGCTCTTCGCGAAATGATCGAGCACGACCTCGAACACGCCAAAGAGCATGATTCGGAACGGGCGAAGGAAGCACAGATTCTCAAATATTTGCACGAACGAATTCAGGTAGAGCTGCCTCCAGCGCTTCTGCAAAATGAAACCCGCCGAGCGCTGGCCGAATTAGTTCAACGGAATCGAGAGCGCGGTGTGACCGACGACATGCTGAAGGATAAAGAAAAGGAATTGATAGATGCCGCAGCGGAAATGGCGGCGCACCGGCTGAAGACAAACTTCATCCTGCATCGCATCGCCGAGCGCGAAAAGACTCAGGTCACAAAAGAAGATCTCGATTCGCGCATCAGACAGGAGGCTGCGCGCTACGACATTTCGCCTGACAAAATGCGCAAGGAATTGCAGCAACGCAACGCGCTGGACGACCTCGCTGAGCAGCTTCTGCTGGGCAAGACCCTTGATTTCCTGAAGGCGAATGTTAGCATCGAATTAACAAAAGAACTCAGCGTCAAAGAAGAAAACTCATGACCGTATCTAACGAAAATGTCTCGCAAGTGCTGGTGCCGATGGTCGTGGAGCAGACTGGTCGGGGCGAACGCAGCTACGACATTTACTCGCGGCTGCTGAAGGACCGCATTGTTTTTGTCGGTCAGGTCGACGATCACATCGCGAACCTGGTGATCGCGCAATTGCTCTTCCTGCAAATGGAAGATGGCAAAAAGGACATCAATCTTTACGTCAATTCACCCGGCGGCGTCGTCACGGCCGGACTGGCAATTTACGACACGATGCAGTTTATGACGTGCGACGTGGTGACGTATTGCATCGGCATGGCAGCGAGCATGGGGGCGGTGTTGCTCTGTGCCGGCACGAAAGGCAAACGCTTTGCATTGCCGAACTCGGACATCATGATTCACCAGGTGCACGGCGGCGCGCAGGGTCAGGCAAGCGATGTGGAACGCCAGGTTGATTACATGTTCAAGCTCAAAAAGCGCATTATTCGCATCATCTCACAGCACACCGGCAAATCAGAAGAGCAAGTCCGACTCGATTCCGATCGGGATTACTATATGTCTGCGGACGAAGCTAAGGCATACGGGTTGGTGGACGAAGTGATCAAGTCGCGGAAGGAAATAAAATTAGACGGCAGCACGCCTCCGGATGGCCGGCTGGTGGAAATGCCCGAAGCAGTATTGTCGCGGAAAGGGTGACGCGGAAATCCAGAGCATATGGCGCGCGCTTCGAACCTCACCATGTGCTCCTTCTGTGGCAAAAGCCACGCTGAGGTGCGCAAGCTCATCGCAGGCCCGGGTGTTTACATTTGCGACAGCTGCATCAACGTTTGCAAAAGCATTCTCGATAAGGAGCTCAACGAAGACGCTCGTCGTCAGTCTTCGAATATTCGGGTGCCAAAGCCGGCACAAATTCGGGAAGCTCTTGATCAATATGTGATCGGACAGGACACCGCCAAGAAGACACTTTCTGTGGCGGTCCACAATCATTACAAGCGGGTGCTGCAGACTCCTGCGCCCGCGGACACTTCAGCTGCGTTTCAGGCCGATCCACTGGCGGACGTTGAGATCGAGAAAAGCAACATTCTGCTTATCGGCCCCACAGGCTCCGGGAAAACGTTGCTAGCCAAGACGCTGGCCAGAATTCTCGACGTACCGTTCTGCATCGCCGCCGCGACGACGCTGACCGAAGCCGGATACGTCGGCGAAGACGTCGAAAACATCATTTTACGATTGCTCCAGAATGCCGATTACGATGTGAAGCGCGCTGAGATCGGGATTGTTTACATAGACGAGATCGACAAAATTGGACGCAAGACGGACAACGTGAGCATCACGCGCGATGTCTCCGGCGAAGGCGTGCAGCAGGCTTTGCTGAAAATTTTGGAAGGCAGCACGTGTAATGTTCCACCGCAAGGCGGGCGCAAACATCCGCACCAGGAATACATTCAGGTCAACACCGAAAAGATTCTTTTCATTTGTGGTGGCGCATTTGTTGGGCTCGACAAGATCATCCAAAAGCGGATTGGCCAAAAAGTTATGGGCTTTGGCAGCCCGACGCTCGAGGTCGAGGAAGGGCTGCGTAAACAATCGATCCGCCACGTGGAACCGGAAGATTTGCTCGCGTTTGGGATGATACCCGAATTCATAGGGCGCCTCCCCGTTGTTAGTTCGCTCGACACGCTCACCGAAGATGAAATGGTAGCGATTTTGACCGAAACAAAAAACGCCATGGTAAAGCAGTACACGAAGCTCTTCTCAATGGAGGGAGTTCGTCTGTCGCTGACCAAAGATGCGTTGCGCGCCCTTGCCGCGCGGGCTGTCACCAAAGGCACCGGCGCACGTGCGCTGCGTTCGATGCTCGAACGCATTATGCTCGACATCATGTACGACGTGCCGAGCCGCGAAGATATCGCCGAAGTAACAATCAATCGTGCGGTAGTAGAAGGCAAAAAGCTTCCCCTGATTCGCAAGAAACAGGACAAGACAGCGGCGTAAGCCCGAAAGCGTCCGGGCTGGTTGAAAGGTTAAAAGAGTTACAAAGTTAAACGGTGCCAGTCTGCCTTTGTAACGTTTTAACTGATTCCTTCCCAAAATGCGCGCGATCCTCATCAACACTGGTACCGAACTTTTGCTCGGTGACGTTCAGGACGCGCATCTTGCGTTTATAGCGCGCGAGATCCTTCCGTTGGGTCTACGAAT
>DATDAJ010000110.1:0-3230 GCA_036525475.1 Candidatus Udaeobacter sp. | reverse complement strand
GCCGCAGATTCAAAGCGCCTTCCTGGTTTGGACGGGAAGTGACCGGCACTAAACGCTACAGCAACGTGCGTCTCGCCCTTGAATAACAAACGCCATGGCTTTCTGTCTGAAATTGCGCGAACCCCTGCCGAAAGGACTCAAGCGAGTTTTTTGCGAGCAAAGCGACGCGGCTCTTCACATGTGCCAAAGCCCCGCCAAACAACGTGGCGTGACTGTGCACGAGGTCCGCAAGCATCTAAAAAAGCTGCGTGCTGCAATGCGGCTTGCGATTGGCGCGGTCGGCAAAAATTGTCACGCGGAGGAGGATCGTTGCGTGCGCAAGATTGGACGCTTGATCTCAGACTTGCGCGATGCGCAGGTGCGATGGCAGACGTTTATTAAACTGCGCGATAAGGCGGCGAAAAATTCCGAAAAGCAACTCTTTCCGCGCACGGAGGAGTTATTGCTGCTGGAACGCGAAAGTTTTTCTGCAGCATTCGTCGGCTGGCAAAGGGAAGCGATACCACGGTTGGAAAATGCGAAAGCCCGTCTGATGGCGTGGCCACTGGACGGCCTGAATTGGAAACAGATTTGCACCGCGGTATGCAAGATTTACAGGCGCGGCCAGCGCGCACTTGCCACAACGATTGAGAATCCGGAGCCGGAAAATTTTCACGCCTGGCGCAAGCGAGTGAAGGATGTCTGGTATCAGCTGCGAATTTTGCAGCCACTGAACCGAACGGTTCTGGAAGAGATGGCTCAGGATGCGGAGGTGCTGGGCGAATTGTTGGGTCTCGAGCACGACCTGGATTTTCTTCTTGTGCGCTTGGAAAAGGAAAGCGGTGATGAAGCGCTCGTCAACGAACTGGCGCGGCTCCAGAAATTGATCGGTAAACGCTGCAAACGATTGCGCCGCGATGCGCTGGAACTCGGACGGCGTTTCTATGCCGAGCCATCTAAAGCGTTCGCAAAACGCATCTCCATCTTCGCCGGCAAACGAACGTAAGATTGTGTCACTCGCCTAATCCGGGGTCGTAAGCTTCAAGATATTTGATTCCCGATCCGGTGTTAAAAACGACGACGCGTTCACCGGATGCGATTTTCCCAGCTAGACGAAGCACTTTCAAAGCTGCAAAACAAGCAGCGCCTTCGGGGCAGACAAAGAGACCTTCTTTTGCTCCGACCTCACGCGCGACGCGGATCATTTCTTCGTCATCGACGGCAATCGCGCCGCCATTGGAGTCACGAAGAATTTTCAGGATCAGGAAATCGCCAATCGCTTTTGGAACGCGCAACCCGGAAGCGATTGTGCGCGCGTCGGGAAATTCCGCGGCAATTTTTTCTCCGGCCTCGAACGCGCGAACGATCGGCGCGCAACCGGTAGCTTGCACCGCAAACATGCGCGGCCGTTCTTTCCCGAGCCAGCCGAGTGCCTCCATTTCGGCGAACGCTTTCCACATCCCGATGAGACCAGTGCCGCCGCCGGCCGGATAAAGAATCACATCGGGTAGTTGCCAGTTCAGTTGCTCCGCTAATTCGTAACCGAGGGTCTTTTTCCCTTCGACCCGATACGGCTCTTTTAGCGTGGACATGTCGAACCATTCTTCTCTTGCTTTGCGGCGGGCGATTTCCGCGGCGCAATCAGTGATCAATCCGTTAATTAGCGTGACGGGAGCTCCTAGCTCGCAACACTCGACAATGTTTGCGCGCGGTGTGTCGCGCGGCATGAAGATGTGCGCCTCCACACCGGCTCGAGCCGCATAGGCAGCAAGCGCGCCACCGGCATTGCCCGCGCTGGGGACCGCGAGCTTGGTTGCGCCGAGATGTTTTGCCATCGAAACCGCCACGCTCATCCCACGCGCCTTGAAGCTCTGCGTCGGATTGAGCGACTCGTCTTTGATCCAAAGATCGACGTCATCGGCGAATTTGGAGGCACGCAGCAATGGCGTACCGCCTTCACCTAACGAGACAGGCTCAACATCGGGTGGCAACGGCAAAACTTCACGATAACGCCACAATGATTTTTCCCGCGCGAGCAGTGTCTCGCGGTTCAAGGTTCGACTGGCCGCGGCAAGATCGACGATTGCAAATAGCGGTTTGTTGCAGGAGCGACAAAGATTTTGGAGCCGAGACCATTCGTGCTCACGTCCGCACGCGCTGCATTCAAGATGCGTGAGAAACATTGGAGCAATGGAGCGTACATCTCTGGGGAACGCACGCGCGCGGGGTCGAAACGGAAGTCAGGCAGCCCTGCCTGACTCGGACGGCAAGCTGCCAGCTTGCCGATTCGACATGCTGGCAGCATGTCGGCCGAGACAGACTGGCAGTCTGTCTTCCAGAGAGCACCGCTTGCGACTCATGTTAGATTAAAACGAAATGAATTTGCTAACGCTAACGGAAATTCGCCAGGCGACGCAGAATGGAGCGACGTCTGCACGCGTGCACGTGCAAGTGGAAAGCGCCAGGCCCAAGCTCACGCGCGAACAGCAGCCGTATTGCGAGCTTACGTTGGCCGACGCATGCGACCGCATGACGCTGCGCGTCTGGAGCGATCATCCTGCGTACAAAGCGTGCAGCGCGTTAACCAACCAAGATTTCATCGAGCTCACCGCGGAGTTTTACCAATCGCAATACGGACTCGATGCTCGCAAGTGGACGGTGCGGCCGCTGACAGAGCAGGAAAAGAACGAATTGCTCCAAGGCCCTGCAGATCTACGCGCCAAACAGGCAACCGATTTCGAATTGGTAAAGCAAACTATGGCCGGGATCAGCGATCCACGATTGCTCGCGTTGGCTGAAGCTTTTCTCAGCGAATGGGGCGACCGATTTCGGCGCACCGCGGCCGCGCGGAATTATCATCACGCCAGACGCGGCGGACTGGTCGAGCACACAGCGCAAATGATGCGCGTCGCCCGGCAGGTCGCGCCGCTTTACCCTGAGTTGAACCTCGACCTGTTACTCACGGGAATTCTCTTCCACGATTCCGGAAAACTCTGGGAGAACGCGTTGCCCGAAAACGGATTCGTAATGAGTTATGACGAGCTCGGTGAACTGATGGGACACATCTCCATCGGACTCGAGTTGGTGAATGCGTTGTGGAGAAGGCTGAGCGTCGAAAACGCCGACGCATGGAAAAATCTCACGCCGGCATCGGAAGACGTGCGAATGCATCTGTTGCACCTCATCGGCGCTCATCACGGCGAGCCGGAATTTGGTTCGCCCGTCTCGCCGAAGACGCCCGAAGCGATGGC
>DATDAJ010000109.1:0-5558 GCA_036525475.1 Candidatus Udaeobacter sp. | reverse complement strand
GCGGGTAGTGACCAGAAATCTGTGTCTATCTGTGGCTGATTAATTGGTTTCAATCCACGAAAGAGTTATGGTCACGGATAGACACCGATGAAACCAGATTCAGAAAACCAACTCAAGGGATCCGCAACACGGCCAGCGGTTATCAAGCGCTCTTGAACAACACCGGCAGCGGCAACACTGCCTTGGGGTATTTGGCCGGGTCTAATCTTACCACCGGCGATGACAATATCTGTATCGGCAACGTGGGCGTTGCCGGCGATGGCGGCACGATTCGCATCGGCGAATCTTTCATCGGCGCCACCTACATTGCCGGAATCAGTGGACAAACAGCCTCCGGAGGCGTTGCGGTCTTTGTCAATTCAGACGGAAAGCTTGGCACGAGCACCTCCTCGGCCCGGTTCAAGGATGAGATTAAGCCGATGGGCAAAGCCAGCGAAGCCATTCTGGCGCTGCGTCCGGTGACCTTCCTTTATAAGAAAGAGATCGATCCGCAGGGCATCCCGCAGTTTGGGCTGGTTGGGGAGGATGTGGAAAAGGTCAATCCCGACCTGGTGGTCCGCGATAAGGACGGCAAGGTCAATACTGTGCGCTACGAGCAGATCAACGCGATGTTGCTGAATGAGTTTCTCAAAGAGCACGACAGAATCGAGGCACAGCAGAATAAAATTGAGGAGCAGGACCTGACTATCGGCCAGTTGAAATCGACGTTGGCGCAGCAGCAGAAAAGATTTGAGTCAAAGTTCGCGCAACAAAAACAGCAAATTACAGCTCTGACGGCGGACCTTCAGAAACTCGCCGCCGGCATTGAATTGAATAAGACGGAATCGCAAGCACTCGCCGAGAAATAGCACAGCCCATCTTGGTTGTGCGGTGTGTTTGTCATTCTGAATGACGCGAAGCTGCAACGCAGGACCCGAAGACTTTCGGGGCGAGGCCAGGCTTTCCATCTGAGATGTCCGATTTTGGTAGCGCACGTTTTCATCCAGAGATGTTTTGCTTCGCTGAACATGACAGACGAAATGAGGCTGCGCCGTTGGCGCAGAAGATTGAAGCGCGTGCTACTCTTCGCGCGCCGCTTTGACGATTTGGGCAAAGCTGCGCGGGTCAAGGCTGGCGCCGCCGACGAGGGCGCCGTCGATGTCGGGCTGGCTCATGAGTTCGCGGGCATTCTCCGGTTTAACGCTCCCGCCGTACTGAATGCGGACACGTTCGGCCGTCGCGTCATCGGCCATTTTGTGCAAAGTGTGGCGAATGAATGCGTGGGCTTCCTGCGCCTGAGCGGGCGTCGCGTTGCGGCCCGTGCCGATTGCCCAGACCGGCTCATACGCAATCACCGTTTCCTGCAATTCCTTTGGGGTGAGGCCAGCGAGACTGCCACGCAATTGGATCGATAATATCTTGTCCACATTGCCTCTATCCCGCTGTTCGAGCGTTTCTCCAATACAAACAATAGGACGCAGCGTCGCCTCGTGCGCGGCGCGCACTTTGCGATTCACGATTTCGTCAGTCTCACCGAACAACGTACGGCGTTCGCTGTGCCCGAGCACGACGTAATGCACAAATAAGTCGCGCAAAAGCGCAGCACTGATCTCGCCGGTATACGGCCCGTTCTTCTCCCAATACATGTTTTGCGCGCCGACCTTTATGTTCTGCGCGTTACCTAATGCTTCGGTCACTTTCGCAATTGCGGTGAACGGCGGAACGATCACCACTTCAACATCGTTGATTTCGCCTACGCCCCGAAGCAACAACGACTCCACAAATCGGGCCGACTCGGCCTGCGTCATGTTCATCTTCCAATTGGCTGCAATGATCTTCTTGCGCATCGGATTTACCCGTCATCCCGAGCGAAGCGTAGCGAAGTCGAGGGACCCCGCGGCGAAATCGTGCAGTGATTCATCGGGATTCCTCGACTTCGCTCGTAATGACGCATGTTATTTGTCCGTCAGCGCAGCAACACCAGGCAGCTCTTTGCCTTCGAGCAATTCGAGCGTTGCGCCGCCGCCGGTGGAAATAAACGTCATCTTCGCGGCGAGGCCGGCCTGTTTGACCGCGGTCACCGAATCGCCGCCGCCAATGATGGTCGTCGCCCCTAATTGTGCCATTGCTTCTGCGATTGCGATTGTGCCTTCGCCGAATTCAGGAATTTCAAAAACGCCCATCGGTCCGTTCCACAAAATCGTTTCTCCCGTGGCAATTTCTTCCTGATAAAGCGCGATCGTTGCCGCGCCAATATCCACCGCCTGCCACCCGTCTGTGATTCCGTGCTGGGGCGAGAGACGGCTGGTGTTTCGCATGTTCGCGCCCGGCAGAATTTCATCTGCCTCGACCACATCAATTGGAATGAGAAACTTCACGCCGCGCTGCTTCGCCAACTCCAAAAGCTCGTGCGCGAGATCGATCTTGTCAGATTCAACGCGGCTCGCGCCGACTGGAATTCCCTCCGCTTTCAAAAACGTGTTCGCCATGGCGCCGCCGATGAGAATCGTGTTGGCTTTTTCCATCAACGCTTTCAGAACACCGATTTTGTCCGACACCTTGGCGCCACCTAAAACGACGACGAACGGTGTGGCCGGATCCTGAAGTTCGTCGCGCAGATGCTTCAGTTCTTTCTCCATCAAAAGGCCCATGGCCGATTTCTGCACGCATTTTGTTATGCCCGCCGTTGACGCATGCGCCCGGTGCGCGGCGCCGAAAGCATCGTTCACGTAAAGATCACCCAACTCGGCGAGGGCCTTGGCGAATTCTGCATCATTCGCTTCCTCACCTGGTTGAAACCGAACATTCTCGAGAAGCGCGACATCGCCGTTCTCCATGTGCTCAACAATCTTCGTGGGCACGTTGCCAATGGTGTCGTGACTGAAAATGACGGGGTGATGGATCAGGGAATGCAAATATTCGCCGATTGGCCGAAGCGAATATTTCTCAACCGGCTTCCCCTTGGGCCGGCCGAAATGCGACATCAAAATGGTTTTCGCTCCGTGTTCGCGAAGGTAATTGATGGTCGGCAGGCTTTCGCGGATTCGGGTGTCATCAGTCACGCGAAGTTTGCCGCCGCGAACTTCCGTCGGCACGTTGAAATCCACCCGCACCAGCACGCGTTTCCCGCGGACGTCGAGATCACGGAGAGTGAGTTTCGTCATTATTTCCTCCTACTCATGCTCCTGCTCCTGATCACGCTCAACCCCGTAAAGTCCTTCGTCTTCACGCAAGAACTCCGCTCGTCCAGAAAATCTCTTCAGCATTCCCATGAGCATGTTCACGATTCCGACGAGCCTTTCCTTTGCAGCAAGGATCCGTTCAGCAGCAACAAGCTTTCGCACCTCAAGCACATCGAGGCATGCAGCACACTCCAGTGTTGAACCGCGCGCGATTTCCAGAAAGCGAGCACGATCAACCCTGGAGAACTTGCCATTTCCTTCCGCGATATTCAGGGGAAGACTGGTCGAAGCGCGATCCTGCTGATCTTTGGCAGCTGCTTTAGCTGAAATTTCACTCAGCAATTCTCCGACCCAGCCACAAAAAGCAATCGCTTCGTGATAAACGTCCAGTTTTTCATGGTCGAAGTAGATTTTCATACTTGATCATGAGCAGGAGCAAGAGCATGAGCAAGATCGATTATTCCGCCAGCATTTCCATCAACTCCACGCAGCGATTGCTGTAGCCCCATTCATTATCATACCAGCCGACCACCTTCACGAAGCGATTGCCCATCGTCAGAGTGAGTTTGCTATCGAAGATGCAGGAGTGCGGATTGCCGACGATGTCCTCGGAAACGAGCGGCTCATCGCTGAACTCGAGCACGCCTTTGTAGCTTTTATCTGACGCCGCTTCCTTGAACGCAGCATTGATCGTGTCCATGGTCGCGTCTTTTTCCAGCACGGCGGTGAAATCCGTCACCGAACCATCCGGCGTCGGCACCCGGAACGCGCCGCCATTTAGTTTTCCCTTGAGCGCTGGAATTACTTCGCCGATCGCTTTTGCAGCGCCAGTCGTGGACGGGATGATGTTGATTGCAGCAGAGCGCGCGCGTCGCAGGTCCTTGTGCGGAAAATCGAGAATACGCTGGTCGTTGGTATAACTGT
Organism: Candidatus Udaeobacter sp.; assembly: GCA_036525475.1. GTDB lineage: Bacteria > Verrucomicrobiota > Verrucomicrobiia > Chthoniobacterales > UBA10450 > Udaeobacter. The sequence goes on along the minus strand of DATDAJ010000109.1, from coordinate 1,473 downwards.
GGATCGTGCTCATGAATCCGTGCGTGATCCCGAATGTGTCATTCAACACTTTCGCCATGGGCGCGAGACAGTTCGTTGTGCAACTGGCGTTGGACACGATTTTGTCCTTGTTGGGATCGAAGACGTTGTCGTTCACGCCGACGCAAATCGTCACGTCCGGATCTTTTGCTGGCGCGCTGATCAACACACGTTTCGCACCGGCCTTCAAGTGCAGCTCGGCCTTATCCCGATTGGTGAACAAGCCGGTCGATTCGAGCACCACATCGATGCCCAGTTTTTTCCACGGGAGATTCGCTGGATCGCGATCCTTCAAAACCTTAATTTTGTGACCGCGCACGATGATATTTTCGTCGTCGTACCCGATCTCGCCGTCGAATTTACCGTGCACCGAATCCCACTTGAGCAGATGCGCCAGGGTATGCGTGTCGGTGAGATCGTTCACCGCTACAACACGCTCTACCTGTTTTTGTGACATGGCGCGAAGGACGTTGCGGCCGATGCGCCCGAAACCGTTGATAGCAAAATTAGCCATAGGATGAGTTGAATTTGAAGAATTAAACCGTTACGCGGAAAAGCTTCAACGTCCAACTCGTGTGTTTAGTAAACAGAACGTTCCCGTTCACTGTCATGTTGAGCGGAGCGCTGCAACGAAATGCGAAGCATGAGGCCAGGCTTTCAAACATCTCTGATTATCTATCCGCGTGGTGCGAGACGAAAAACATCAGAGATTCTTCGCTTCGCTCAGAATGAGACAGAGCACGCAATTAACGGCGACAAACCGATAAATGCTATTGAGAGTTTTGCTATGAACCGGTGCATTTCACTCGCTGTTATGACGTGTTCACTCTTGTACGCTTCGCTCCTCCATGCCGAACCGAAAGCCATTCTGGTTTTCGGCGACAGTTTGTCAGAGGGGTTTATGCTCAAACACAGCGAAGCTTACCCGGCTTTACTTGCAAAAAAGTTGCGTGCGGCGGGTCTGAACTTTTCAGTGACCAACGCGAGCGCGACCGGCGGTACAACTGACGGGGGCTTGGAACGGTTACCCCCCCATTTAAAGCACAGAATCGACATTTTGATTCTGGAGCTGGGGATCAACGACGCCTTTCGTGGCCTGCCGATCGACCAAATCCAGAGCAATCTCCAACAGATCATTGACAAGGTGAAAGCGAAAAATCCAAATGCGCGCGTAGTGATCGCAGGAATCCAACTGCCAGGTTATGCGGCTGACGATTACGTTTCCGCATTTGGCCAAATGTTTGCTGATTTAGTGGCGAAAAATCGAGCGGCGTTGGTGCCCTATTTGCTTGAAGGCGTGGCAGGCAATCCTTCGTTGAATTTGTCCGACGGCATTCATCCGAATGCAGCCGGTCAAAAGGTCCTTGCTGAAAACGTCTGGCGCGTGCTCGAACCGCTGGCGCGCGAAGTGGCGGCGCGGTAGGGGCAATTCACCTGAACCGCCGACGGGCAGAT
>DATDAJ010000108.1:0-3939 GCA_036525475.1 Candidatus Udaeobacter sp. | reverse complement strand
GGACAGATCGCGCCAGCTTTCGAAATCGTGCGTCGAAAAGTTGTTCGCGTCATCCGAAGAAACAATTTGGGCGTGCCCCGCGTATACGAGCGAAAAGGCGCGGCGAGCAGAGCAGATGTTCACCGCCTGCCAGAGCCGGTTGAGCACCAAAACCTGACTGTTCAATAACGTGTGCAAGTCTGGAACGGTAACCGCGTCATCGCCCGCCTTTTACGGACTTCCGCGTAAATTTGGCCGACGCTATCACTGGCCGTTTTCCGTGTCAACGTGAGTGGGCCCCCGCGAGCAACCGCCGCTGATGACTTCTGGCTTTGCATTCGTGCTCATTCGTGTCCCATTTATCCCGCCGTAGCCTCGTGCGAAGGCGGATTCGTACTTGTATGAACGCACAATTTCCAGACGAGGAGACTAAGTCCGGAGAATTCAAACGCCAGGACGACGCGTTTCGCGATTGGATCTCAAATGACGGCTCGACACTTTACGCTGCCGAGGGAGGCCGCTATCACCTTTACGTTTCGCTGGCCTGCCCATGGGCGAGTCGGACGGTCATCGTTCGGAAATTAAAAGGACTCGAAGACGCAATCGGCTTGACCGTCATTGATCCGGTTCGAGACGACTTGGGCTGGGCGTTTCGCGATACTTCCGGCAAGATCCCGCCTGGTGCGCCGTTTGAATCCACCGATCCAATCAACGGCTTCCAATTCTTGAGCGAAGCATACACAGCTACCGATCCCAATTACAACGAGCGGGTGACTGTACCTGTGCTGTGGGATACGAAGACAAGGCGGATTGTGAACAATTGCGAGGACGACATCTGCCGCATGTTCAACGACGTGTTTAACGACTTTGCACGAAATAAAACCGTCGATCTGTTCCCAAAAGAAATCCAAGCCGCCCATGCGAAGCTCTCCGATTTCATCTACGACAACGTGAACAATGGTGTTTACAGAGCAGGATTCGCCACGCGCCAGCGCCCGTACGAGCGCGCCTGCCGTCGAGTTTTTGAAGCGCTTGATGAGCTCGAACCGCGTTTGTCGAAAAATCGATATCTATTCGCGAACCGCATTGTCGAGGCGGACTGGCGATTATTTTGCACGCTCGTGCGTTTTGACGCGGTTTATCACGGCCATTTCAAATGCAACCTGCGGCGCATCATCGATTATCCAAACCTGCAGGGCTACCTGATGGACTTGTATCAGCAGCCCGGCATCGCCGAGACGGTCAACCTGGATCACATCAAGCGGCATTACTACATGACGCACACGGCGATCAACCCGACTCGCATCTTTCCTATTGGTCCGCTGCTCGACCTAACGAAACCGCACGGTCGCGAAAGATTGAACTAAGGCAGTTGCCACGACAGCAATTCTTCATAGAATCGTGCGCTTCAGCCTGATCCGACCATGATTTTTCTCGCCTTAAGCATCCTTACCGCCGGCGTGCCACTGTCCATGGTCTGCGCGGTAATCGGTCTCGCCGCCGCGTTTTATTTAATCGGCGTGGTAGTTCGGTCGCCCGCAGGCAATCAACGGATGCAAGAGATCGCCGGAGCCGTTCAGGAAGGCGCCAAGGCGTATCTGAATCGGCAAGTAATCACGATCAGCTTTATCGCCATAATCATTTTCATTTTGCTTTTCATTTTCAAAGATCGTCCGACAGCGATTGGCTTTGTAATCGGGGCGTTTTGTTCGCTTTCGGCCGGTTTCATTGGAATGCGTATCGCCGTGGTGGCCAACGTGCGGACGACGCAGGCCGCGACAGAGTCAATTAACAAAGCATTGCGAATGGCCTTCAACGGAGGCGCCGTCACCGGACTGCTCGTAGTGGGGCTCGCGCTGCTGTCGGTATCGATTTTCTACACTCTGGTCACGCGTATCGCTGGCTCGCACATGGCGATCAATAGTCTGGTTGGTCTCGCCCTCGGGGCTAGTCTCATCAGCGTGTTCGCGCGACTCGGCGGCGGGATCTACACCAAGGCGGCCGACGTCGGAGCGGACCTTGTGGGCAAGATCGAGAAGGGCCTCGAAGAAGATGATCCGCGTAACCCGGCAACGATCGCAGACAACGTTGGCGACAACGTGGGCGATTGCGCGGGCATGGCGGCCGATGTGTTTGAGACGTATGCAGTGAGCTTGATAGGCGCGATCCTTGTTGGCGCACTGACGTTGCCGGGCAACTCGGCGGCTGTGATTTACCCATTCGTGCTCGGCGGAATTTCCGTGCTGGGCGCGATCCTGGGCGTGCTGTTCGTGAACTTTGTCGGCGGAAAACCGGCCAATGTGTTGATGGGTGGCGTGGTGACGAGTGCGATCGTTTCGGCCGTCCTCTTCTGGCCTGCCACGCATTATCTGTTTCCGACCGGCGTGATGATCGCCGACAAAATGCGCTCACCGACTCAACTGTATTGGGCATCGCTGGTCGGTATCATGATGACAGCCGTCGTCGTGGTTATCACCAATTACTACACGTCGATGCATTACCGGCCCGTGCAAAAAATTGCCCGTGCCTCAGAGACTGGTCATGCGACGAACATTATCGCGGGCCTGGCTGTTGGTCAGCACGCTACCGCGCTGCCGGTGGGCTTCATCGCAATCGCTATCTTGCTGAGTTTTCATTTTGGCGGGCTCTACGGAATCGCGATCGCAGTGATGGCGATGCTGTCCATGGCCGGGATCATCATCTCGCTCGATTCGTTCGGTCCCATTACTGACAACGCGGGCGGCATCGCGGTGATGAGCAACTTGCCTAACGAAGTACGCAATGTCACCGATCAACTGGACGCGGTGGGCAACACAATGAAAGCCGTAACCAAGGGGTACGCCATTGCTTCAGCCGGTCTCGCAGCGCTGGTTTTATTTGGCTCATACGTACAGGAGCTCAAGGCACACGTAACACGCAATGGCGAACCGTTCGTGTTCGACTTTTCGCTTACCGATCCGAAGGTGATTATCGGTTTGTTCCTCGGTGGATTGCTTCCGTTCATCTTCACCGCGTTCAGCATGGACGCAGTGGGCAAAGCCGCCGGAGCCGTTGTTCGTGAGGTGCGGCGGCAACTGCAGGCGCATCCCGGCATCATGACTGGGAAGGACACGCCTGAGTACGGGACGTGCGTTGACATCGTGACCAAAGCGGCATTGCGCGAAATGATCGTACCAGCGCTGCTGCCGCTGATTTTCGTGGTGGCAGTGGCCGTGATTCCGCAACTGGGCCCGGTCGTGCTCGGGGGATTGCTGGTGGGAACGATTGTCACCGGCCTGTTTGTTGCCATTGCCATGACCTCCGGCGGCGGCGCGTGGGATAACGCGAAAAAATTCATCGAGGAAGGAAATCTCGGTGGCAAAGGCTCCTTTGCTCATGCCGCTGCGATCACCGGCGACACCGTAGGCGATCCGTACAAGGACACGGCCGGACCCGCGATCAATCCGATGATCAAGGTAGTCAATATTCTCGCGATTTTAATCATTCCGATTTTCTTTTAGACAAAGTTGAGCAACTGCCTTGGAAAAAAAGAATTGCTGCTTTTGATTTAAGCTTGCTTTAAGCGAAAGTACTGAGCAGTTTTCTTCCCCCCACAATGCCTCGCGTCTTAATCATCGAAGACGACGCCGAGAACCGGCGTGTAATGGCACAGTTTTTCAAGCGAGAAGACTGGAATGTCCTGGAAGCAAGCGACGGTGATGCAGGGCTGGAGCTGGCTTTGCGCAATCGGCCGGAGCTGATCCTGTGCGATTTGTTAATGCCAAAATCGAACGGCTTTGAGGTATGCCGCTCCATTCGCGAGCAACTGCAACCAACCAAGATCATCGTCGTTTCAGGCCGCGATTACGGAGTTGATCGAACCAGCGCTCTTGAAGCAGGCGCAGATGAATATCTGCTCAAACCGATCACGTGGGAACTGCTCTCGGGCACGATCGACCGGCTCCTGCCGAAAATCCCGCG
>DATDAJ010000107.1:0-5422 GCA_036525475.1 Candidatus Udaeobacter sp. | reverse complement strand
GCTGCGAGTGCGCTTTTCGCCTTTTGTCTCCTCTTCGCGATCGATCTCATCGCCAGCCATCCCAATCCTTACGTCGGCATCCTGGCGTACTTGATTGCGCCACTATTCTTCCTTCTCGGAATTTTTCTCGCCTTCCTTGGTGCGATTATTCGTTGGCGCACACGGCGACGAGCTGTGCAAGCCGCCGAGCCCCTTGCCATCAAAATAGATTTGTCGCGGCCGCGCGACCGAAGAATTCTTGCGTTATTTGGGTTCGGCAGCATGGCATTTTTGTTTGTCACTGCGCTTGGTAGTTACGAAACGTATCATTACACCGAGTCGGTAGCCTTTTGTGGCAAGACTTGTCATCTACCGATGACGCCGCAATACGTGGCCTATCAACACACTGCACATGCCAGTGTTGAGTGCGCGGCGTGTCACGTCGGCCCAGGCGCGGCCGCATACTTCAAGACGAAGCTCAACGGGGTGAAACAACTTTATCACACCGTTCGTAACGACTTCGATCGTCCGATTTACCTGCCAACGGACATGCGTCCGGCTCAAGCAATCTGCGAGCAGTGTCACTGGCCGAAGAAATACGTCGGCAACGTCGATCGCACGTTTCAGCATTACTTATCGGACGAGAAAAACACACCGTTCGCTGTGCGGCTTCTGCTCAACGTTGGCGGCGGCGATCCGTCGAACGGGCCGGTGGGCGGGATTCATTGGCACATGAACATCGCGAACAAGATCGAATACATCGCCACCGACGGGCAGCTTCTGAAAATTCCGTGGGTGAGAATGACGAATGCGCAAGGAGCGACGACCGAGTATCGCGATCCGGATTTTAGAGAGGACCTCTCCAAATATCAGGTTCGGCAAATGAGTTGCCTGGATTGTCACAGCCGGCCCGCTCACAAAGTGCACACGCCTAACGAAGCGGTTGAGTTGGCGCTAATGACCGGCCGTCTCGATCCCAGCACGCCCTGGGTGAAATCCAAAGTGGTCGCCGCGTTGGTCAAACCGTACTCTACGAAAGCCGAAGCTGAGCAGGGGATCGCAAATGATCTGCGCGCAGCGTATCCCGATCCCGCGCAGGCGAACACGATCGTCGGTGTGGCGCAGGCGATTTATCGCGAGAATTTTTTCCCGGAAGTCAAGGTCGATTGGCGGACGTATCCGGATTTTGTTGGACACAAAAATTGGAACGGCTGTTTCCGCTGCCACGACGGCAAACACGTTAGTGCCGATGGGAACAGGTCGATCAAAGCCAGCGACTGCAACTCGTGTCACCTTATTCTGGCGCAAGGCACCGGTGAAGCACTCCAGCAGATTAGCGCAAAGGGGTACGACTTCATGCATATCGACGCTCCGTATGCGGAATTCTCATGCACCGATTGCCATACCGGCGGAGTTCAGAAAGAGTAATCGTATCTCGTGACAATGGGGTTATTGGGTCAGCCGCAACAGTACAATTGGGCAGGTATCAAGGCTGTTGTCGTTTGCGTTGCGCTTTTCGCTGCGCTGGCAGCCTGCGACAAAAACTCGGAGATCAAGGTATATCGCGTTTCAAAGGCGCCTCTGGAAGAATCTGAGCCTCAGCAGCACGATGCCATGCCGACGAACACGACCGCGCCTCGGATGCCCAGTGGACTCGCGCCGACAGCGGAAACGGCCGTGACGACTCCGCCGAATTGGGAAGCGCAACCGCTCTCGCAAATGCGGCAGGCAAGTTTTCTGGTTAAAGGCGATAACGGCGCCGTTGCGGACGTTTCATTTGTGAGTCTGGGCTCCGCTGCGGGAAATGTTCTAGAGAATGTGAACCGCTGGCTGGGTCAACTCGGCCAACCGCCAATCACCGAACAGAAACTCGGCGAGATAGCACAACGACTGCATACTTCGTTAGGCGACGTGACCATCGTCGACCTCGCAGGATTGCCCGACAACGCCGACCCGGCTAGAGATGGCAGAATCGTTGCCGCAATGGTGACTACCGGCAATTCGACGCTGTTTTTTAAGATGCGGGGCAATGCAGATCTCACTGAGGCGCAAAAAGGCGACTTCATTAAATGGGTCGCAGCAGTTTGTGATGCACAGACCCAAACCGGACCGCCGCAAATGGCAGGGGCGCCGCCGCAAACGACAAGCCCGCCCCCAATTAAATGGACAACACCCGAAGGCTGGACAGAAGTGCCGCCGTCCTCCATGCGCTACGCCAGCTTCAGCGCGCCCGCGGACGATGGCGGCAAAATCGACATCTCCGTTGTGACGTTCCCCGGCGATGGAGGAAGCGATGCCGATAACATCAACCGGTGGCGCGGACAAATGGGTCTAGCGCCCGTGGATGCGAACGCGGTGACCTCGCAAGTCACTGAGTTCAAAACCGGAGACACGACATTCTCCGCCACCGACATTGCTGGTAACAAAACGCGTACCATTGCGGCCTGGACGCGCCGCGACGGACGTGTCTGGTTCTTCAAAGCAACTGGGCCAAATACGTCAGTTGAGAAAGAGAAACCGAATTTCGTGAAATTCATCGAATCTGTTCGATTTTAGGAAGCATGCTCCACAAGCTGATCGATCTGATCACATCGCTGAAGCTAACGATTGTTTGTCTGGCGGCGGGGATGGCGCTGATTTTTGCCGGCACGCTGGCGCAGGTGCATCTCGGGATCCATGAAGCGCAGCAGCGTTATTTCCAAAGTATGTTTGTGTGGTGGCCGCCGGAGGGACGAGGATTCAGCATCCCCATTTTCCCTGGCGGGCATCTCATCGGCGCCGTGCTGCTGATCAATCTAATCGCCGCTCACCTGAAACGTTTCCGCTGGAGCTGGCGGAAACTGGGGATCCATCTCACGCACGCCGGGTTGATCATCATGCTCGCCGGCGGGCTGTTCACTGATTTATTCGCGGTGGAGAGCCACATGCGTCTGGCGAACGGCGACACCAAAAATTTCTCCGAGGATACGCGTGAGACGGAACTGGCCGTGATCGACACAAGCGGCGAGGACCTCGATCAGGTGACGGCGATTCCCGAGAGCGTGCTGCGGCACAACCGGGTGATCGATCACTGGAGTTTGCCGTTCCGGATTGCGGTCAGAAACTTTTATCAAAATTCGCGGCTGAAAATGTTGAGCCAGGCGGGCGAAGGCGCGCAACCGATCGCCAATCAGGGCCCCGGCGCAATGATCGCAGTCGAGCCCGCCGTGCGCGCAACCGCTGCCGACGAGCGCGATGTCCCGAGCGCGGCACTCGAAATTCTGCCGAAGGACGGCGGTTCGTTAGGCACGTGGCTGGTTTCGGATGCGCTTGGCGCTCCGCAGACCTTTGCATGCGGCGGCCGTACATGGATGATCGCGCTGCGGCCCGCGCGCTACTACAAACCTTACAGCGTGACCTTGCAGAAGTTCACGCACGAAAAATACGCCGGGACTGAAATCCCGAAGAATTTCTCAAGCAAAGTCACCTTGATCGATCCGGAGCGCTCCGTGGACCGCGACGCTTTGATTTATATGAATCATCCGCTCCGTTATCGCGGGGAAACATATTACCAGGCAGGGTTTCAACCAGACGATTCCGCGACAATTTTGCAGGTGGTGCGCAATCCGAGTTTCATTGCGCCTTACGTGGCGTGTGTGATTGTCGCAGCTGGTCTGCTGGTGCAATTTGGTTTCCACCTCGTGGGATTTTCGCGGCAACGGCGGAGGGCAATCGCATGAAACGTTTTTTACCCTGGATTATCCTGGCTGTCGCGGCGGCATCGATCGCCGCCAATTGGCTGCCTCGAAAAGCGGCGAAGGACGATTTCGATTTAAGCATGTTTGGAGAGTTCCCCGTACTCGTAGGAGGTCGGGTCAAACCGCTGGACACCGTTGCGCGTAATTCGCTCCTGATCATTCACGGAAAACAGGAACTGCGCCTCGAAGGCGGCACGCGACTCAGCGCGATGCAGTGGCTCACCGACGTCCTGTTCAATGCTCCCGTTGCCGATCAATATCCCGTGTTCGTTGTGCAAAACGCCGACGTGCTCGGCCTGTTTGGTTGGCAACAGAGCGACCGGAAATATTTTAGCTTCGCCGACTTTACGCCTTTTTTGAAACAGATTGATGAACAAGCCGCGCAATCCGACAAGCTCGAAGCAGTCCAGCGCTCCGCTTATCAAAGCGCGATCCTGAATCTGCGCAACGGCCTCTCGATCTATCAGCGCCTGAAGAACAGCATTCAACCGGAAGGAGCACAGAATTTCGCTGCCGAACTTCACCGCTTCGAAAGCACTGTCCCCGGTGCAGCAAAGGCAGCCCGTGAACGTTCGATGGGCGACAATTTCGACAAAGCGAAACTCGATGACGTCGCTGCCATGATTCAGCGTTACGAACGACTGTCGGAGATGGCATATGTCCTGGCTGTTCCGCCGATCGCCCAAAATGATCAGTGGCATTCTGTCGGCGACAGTTTGCTTCGCTCTGTGGGCACCGGCGAAATTCATCCAATTGTGAACGAATACGCCGTCATCGGCGATGCATATCGCGCGGATGACCGGATGCTCTTCAATCAACATGTGCAGCTCGTTACTGATTGGTTCGCCAAAGCCCAGCCAAAGGCGACGAAGCGCGCGTCGTTCGAGTTTTTGTTCAATCGGCTTCAGCCCTTCAGCCAAAGCATGGCGCTTTACGTGCTCGCGTTTCTGCTGGCGTGTGCGTCATGGCTTGGATGGAGCAGCGCACTCAGACGTTCGGCTTTCTACGTTTTGCTGCTCGCGATTGCTATTCACACATTTGGTCTGGTTTCGCGGATGTATCTGCAAGAACGTCCGCCGGTCACCAATCTGTATTCATCGGCAATTTTCATTGGCTGGGGCGCAGTCATTGTCGCGCTGATACTTGAACGCATTTTCAAAGATGGCATCGGCGCGGCGTGCGCGGGCGCAATTGGTTTTGTGACCTTAATCATCGCGCACCATCTCGCCGGTAGCGGCGACACCTTGGAAATGTTACAGGCGGTGCTCGACACCAACATCTGGCTCGCGACTCACGTAGTCGCGATCACCACGGGTTACTCCGCCATGTTTCTCGCCGGTATGCTTGCCATCATCTACGTCGTGCGCGGCGTGTTCACGCGCTCGTTAAAAAAGCAAACTGCGGATTCGCTGGCGCGCATGACGTACGGCGTCGTTTGTTTCGCGACCCTGTTCAGTTTCGTCGGCACAGTCCTCGGCGGCATCTGGGCCGATCAATCGTGGGGACGGTTCTGGGGCTGGGATCCCAAAGAAAACGGCGCGGTGCTGATCGTCCTTTGGTGCGCAATCACTTTGCACGCTCGCTGGGGTGGGTTCATCCGGCAACGCGGTCTGATGATCATGGCGCTATTCGGCAATATCGTGACCAGTTTCTCGTGGTTCGGCGTAAACATGCTCGGCGTGGGTTTGCATTCCTACGGGTTCATG
>DATDAJ010000106.1:0-5543 GCA_036525475.1 Candidatus Udaeobacter sp. | reverse complement strand
GATCGCGAGGGCTCGATCACCAGCACCCGAGGCGGGTGCGCTCCCCAACCCAGAACGAGCGCGGCACCGAACCCTCTTCCCCATTCATCCAGCATCAGTAATTGATTCCCTTTTTGGCGGCTTGGGCGTGAAGCGTTTCAGTCACCTTTTGATCGAAGGCGTCGCCTTTGCCTTCGGCTGCGAGGCGTTTGTGTTCGGATTGAATATAGGCTTCGCGTTTCTTTGATACTTCGACGATCTGCTTTTGCAGGTCGGCGCGTTCGTCACGGGTTTTTGCGATGCGCTTTTGCAGTTCGCTGCTATCCAATTTCTGTAGCTCGGTCGGAAGTTGTTTCTGATCGATCTCGTCGAGTTTAAGCGTTTTATCGTTGAGCGCGTCGACCAATTCACCGCGGCCCTGCACAGCTTTGCCGGTCTTGCTGTTGTAGCTGAGTCGATCGGCCATTGCGGAAACGGGAGCGCTCTTCGCCACTGCATATTTCGCATGAACTTCGGCCTGCAGTTTGCTGTCGCCATATGGAATGAGAGTGTCGCCGATCCGCTCGTTAAGCCGGCTTAACTCCTTGTCCATCGGCGTTGAAATCACAGCGACGTTGCCCGATTGCGAAATGCCGACATAACTGCCTTCCGACAATTTCGCGATTTCCTGCCAGATCGGCTTGGTTTCAGCCATCTCACCACACTGAATGGTATTAATGATGAGGTCCTTTTTCGCTGCTTCCTGGCAAAGATCCGGATACTTCGGGCCGTTCGGATAATCCATGTGCGGCGGCGCGTCTCCGACCAGAAAGATGATCTTCAGGACTTTGCTGTCGCTGCTCCAGGGCATCTTGTGAATTGCTTCGGCAAGCGCCTCGTTCACACTTTCGGGTCCATCGCCACCACCGCCGGCCTGGAATTCGCGCAGATGTCCGTAAATGGCATCGATGTCGTCGGTGAGACTGAACGATTTCACGACGTATTCGTCGCCGCGGTCTCGATAACCAATGAGCCCGAGCTTTAACTCCGGCGTTGGTTGCGCGCTTATCATTTCATTGGCGATCGACCAGATCTTTTGTTTGGCGCCTTCGATCAAACCGCCCATTGAACCGGTCGTATCGAGAACAAAGCAGACCTCGATGTGCGGTTTGGATTGCGGTGTCGGCGCAGTCTTGGCGAACAACGGTTGCCACAGCCCGAGTATTGCAGCTGCAGACCAGATGATCGGCAGGATTCCGATGTTACGAGTGATTGGTGTTTTCATTGGATTGTTATTCAGCGATTTCATAGACAGTGTCGTCGAGCGTGAGCACGACGTTTTGACCTAACGCCAGCCACGGGCCGGCTTCGGGATGTTTTGTCAGGAGGTTGAAGTATTCTTCGGAGTTAAATCGGACGCGCTGTCGTTTAGCGGTGTTCTGCGCGTTTGAATCGATCCATTGATTTCCGTTTTGGAAAAATGCGCGCCCGTTCACGAACCTGGACTGTTGAGTGTACTGGTTAAGACGCGCCGCCGCCGGGGTGGCGGCAGGAACCGCGGCAGCAAATCCCCGTAATGATTCGGAGGCGCCGGATGTGATCGATGCCGGTGCCTGCTGCGCAAACTTGAACGCATTCTGGCTGCGCGCGTTGGCAACTCCGTCCTCACCGTCTTTCTTGTCCTTGAATCCGGTCCAGGCCTTGGCGACTTCGGCACGTGTCCCTGCATCGGCGCTCATGCTCTGCATGGATCGATCAGCCATCGGCACACGCCTGCGATCTTCGTCTTCTACGATGAGATAAGCGGTGTAAGGCGTAACGATTCCGTATTTCCGGGCGAGCTCAGTTGTTTCATCGCGAAGCTCGGCGGTTTCACCGCGGATGCGGATCTCATCGAGGAGAAATCCGACACGGCGCGTCGCCCAAAGCCGCGGCACATAATCGTCGGTCGTCTTGCGGTCATCAAAATGCAGTTTGTAAGTAAAAGTTTGTTCGCGGCCGCCGACGTTGCCGGTCAGCTTCGCTTCAACATCGCCGGCGCCGCTGTATCGCCCCGCTACCACCAATTGGTCTCCTTTGAACAGATCCGGCAGATCTGTCGGATACATTTTTGCTGTGCGAACACCGCCGCCGAGATCCAGCCTAAGATTCGTTAGGGCCGGCTCTTTGATCCGCGTATAGAAGTTCGAGACTTTGAGCTCGAGATCTTCATTTGCGAGCACGTATTGGCTGAAGGCCCGTGTACCCTCGGCGATTTGATCGAGCAACTGTGTGTTTACGTCCGAGCCGATTCCGAATGAAAAGATCCGAACGCCGCTCGCCTTTTTGATGGTCGCGACGATTTCCTCGGGATTGCGTGCTCCCACAGTGGGCAGACCATCGGTTAGGAAAATCACAACAACTGGGCGATCGCTCTTGTCCGGTCGGACCTTGAGCGCGCTTTGCAGTGCATCGGCAATCGCGGTGCCGCCGATTGGCTTGAAGTTGTCGATGAAACCGTTCGCACGTTTGCGATGATCGGAGTCTGCTGGTACCAACTCGCGGAAGAGCGGCTCGGCTTCCGTCGAGAACCGGACGATCTCGAAACGATCGTCGGCGTTGAGATTTTCCACACAGAACCGCAACGCTTTTTGCGCCTGCTGGAGTTTGGCGCCGGCCATTGAACCGGATGTGTCTACGACAAAAACGACGTCTTTGGCTGCCGGCTTTGTTTCGTTGCTAAGCGTCGGCGCAGCCAAAAGCAGGAAATAGCCATCGTCACCGTCTGGCTTGTAAGTGATTAACCTGAGGCCGACATTGCGTGCATCCGAGCTGTAGACCAGCTGAAAATCTGTGTCCGGCTTTTCGTCTTTGCTTTCATACCCAATGACGGCGCGGTTAGGGCCATCGCGCTTAATCTCAACTTTGTGGCTCGGCGAGTAAATTGAGGCGAGCGGCTCCGCGCTCTTGAGCTCAATTTTCAGGCTAAGATTCTTGATCGGCCGGGCGGAGAATTTCTCAGTGCTCAACTGGTAGAGATAAGTGACCGTCCCGGCGTCGGAGCGAAGCAGTTCCGTATAGGAAATCTTGATAGGCTTCCGGCTGCGCGGTTCGATCGGAAAGATGCGGACCTTGAAGAGGTCGCGGCCGGCGTACTCGAGCAGCGCCGGATCCCGCACTTTTCGCACGATGTCCTCATAAATTCGACGCGCCTTGTCAGCTGGGAGCAACTCGGCATCGACGGTCTTGCCGCCGATTTCCATACTGAATTTGTCGATATGCGCCCCTTTCGGGACAGGAAACATGTAAAAGCCTTCGAGCCTTTGGTCGTTAGGATTGTAGAACTCCTGGTCGATCGATGTGATGGCGACCTGCCCGTCAATTGCGACGTTGACGTGATGACTCGTCACTTCGAGGGGGGCAAACGGGAAATGGGTGGGCGGAACGTAGATCGGACGCTCGACGACGATGAAACCATCTCCGCGGCATAGAGAGATGCCTGCGAGGAGGAGAAGCCCGATCGCTAGGAGCAATTTTTTGTTCATGGAGCATTAGTCGGGAATTCCGGAAAAATGCTCCCGGCTTTCAAAGACCCGGGGCAAGCAACGATTCGAGGTGTGGCGTATTTTTTTTGATCAGAAGGCCACGCACGACAGTCAGACGTCGATAAGATGCTCCGTCCGCGAGGTTTTGTGATCGATCAGGAGCTTTCCAACACAGCTACACCGCTGCCAGCGACGGATGTATCAGCGTTGGCGTCAGAAGCCAAAATCATCGCCGAATGTCGCGCGGGAAATACAGCGGCGTGGGATTCTCTGTTTGATAAATACTACGCGACGGTGGCCCGGTTCGTATTTCAGCTCTCCGGCGATTTCAGTCACGAAGACACGGAAGAGATTTGCCAGGAAACGTTTTTGTCGGTGGTGAGAAATCTATCTTCATTTGAGGGTAGAAGCTCATTTCAAACGTGGTTGCTGCGGATCGCGGCGAACAAGGCCATGGATTATCGGGAAAAAACGCGAGCGGCGAAACGAGGTGGAACCGCGGTGCACATCTCAATCGATGCGGGCCGAACTGATAACGAACCGCCAATTGATCCGCCATCTGGAAATCCCGGTCCCGATGCGTTATTGCAGATTGCCGAGACCTCCCGCCTAGTGAGGGAAAGTCTTGATCGCCTCGGCGAGCCGTGCCGGGAAATCATCGAACTGCGGTACTTCGGCGAGTTGAGTTACAATGAGATTGCGACGGAACTGCGTCTTAATCCGAAAACCGTCAGCTCCCGTTTAAGCAAATGTCTGGACCGCTTGTTCGCTATCGCCCAAGAAATTTTTCCACAGGACAATCGTTTGCCGTCTAATTTATAGAAGTATGGCATCGGAACCAAAGAAACCCATCGAACAAATGCTCGAGGCGCTGGCAAAAGCGCGTCGCGCAGAATTTGGTGACGACCCTAAAATGCCGAATCCGATGCGAACGCGCCTGCATGAGGAGGTCGCGCGAGTTGGAGCGGCGGAAGACGAAAAAGCCGAGTCACGAGAATCATGGTTAACAATGTTCTGGCCACGGGTAACGGTGGCGGCGGCGCTGGCAACGTTGATCGTGCTCGTCCCGGCGATTTGGTGGAAACGATCATACCCCCTTGCCGAGTCCGGCGACCTTGCGCTTCGTGATCGCACTGCTGGAGCAGCCGATGGACTAAACCGCGCGGTGCCCGCGGAGAATACTCTCGCGAAAGCTCCGGCAGCGAACGCCACCGAACCAACAGTGAATCTGGCGGAGAACAGTCAGATCAAAATGGAACCCGCGGCGACGCCGGCCTCTGAGGCGGGAGCTTTAGCCTCATCAACTCGCGTTCTACAAGGGGATGCTGCGACCGAGTTCCCAAGTGAAGTGACGAAAGGTTTCACCGATAAGGAGATTGCCACTGCGAAAACCCAAGCGGTATCCGCGACTGCACCTGCAGCCGGCCGCGATTCAAAAGCCGAATCAGGAGCATCCGCTCCATCGGTCGCGCAACCGTCATCAGCCGGCAGCCTCGGAACCAAGCAGCAATTTCCCCAACAATCTGCCGTTCAATCTTTCCGGAACAATGTGCAGGCAAGCCAGACCGCGAGTGTCTTGAACACATTTCAAGTTGAGCAAGAGGGAAGTGAAATTCGGGTGCTCGATGCCGACGGCTCGACGTACACAGGTAAAATCGAGCAATCGGCGAAGAGCGGGGAGCTCGATTCAGACGTCACTGTGCGACGCGACGCCGCGAAGCAGACGCGAAGCTACGCTGCTAAGGCCGCCCGTGAAAACGAATCAGCTACTCCTGCTCAATCGTACTTCCGCGCGACCGGGTACAACGTCAGTTTAAAAAAGACGCTGGTGTTCGAGGGCAATTACGCCGCGCCGCCGGCACAACAGCCAGCCACGGTGACAGCCAACGACAGAGAGCGATCGGAGCAAAGCCGAGACCGGGCACGTATCGTTGGAACGGTGCGTGTGAATGGAGGAGCGCCGGTAGAGGTGGATGCGGTAGCAGAGACATCGGACGCGGTGAAAAAAAGCGAGAGGTGATGTTTTTCTTTCCGTCTGCGACGAGTTTTTCGAAACGACCT
>DATDAJ010000105.1:0-6197 GCA_036525475.1 Candidatus Udaeobacter sp. | reverse complement strand
GGCGAACCGCTTAAGCTGGCGGCCGGACATTTCGGACTCGGCCACGGTAGTGGCGCGCATGCCCCGGACGAATATTACATCATCGAATCCACAAACCCGAAGATTCAAGACTTCGATGGCGCGACGATGTCGTTCGTCGAATATCTATACGAGTTGGCAAAATAGCATGCTGGCAGCACACGCGTCTCGCGTGCTGGCGAGCGCGTCCTCGCGATCGCGGACTTTCTCTGAATCCGCCTTCCCCTCACCTCAGTCGCAATCGAGGGAAAGATGTTTCGGCGCGACGCCGAAACCAGCACGCGAGACGCGCGGGCTCCCAGGACATCGCGAGTTACACCAACTTCGCGTCGAGATTGATCTGAGACACGAATTTCACGAATTCACACGAAGAACTTCTCCAAGGAGATTTCTCGCAAATCGTCATCGTAAGATTAGTGAAAATTCGTGTAATTGGTGTCTGGCCGTTAGAGCTATAGCAACGTCGCTTCCAGATTGATTTGAGTGCCGGCGAGAGCGACTGAGACCGGGCAGGTCTTTTTCGTCAGTTCGGCTTGCTCGCGGAATTTTGTCTCGTCAATACCCGGAACGTCGGCTTCGGTTTTCAAATCGATCGTTGTGATCTTTGGACCACCGCCGACCATTTCCAGTTTCACGGTCGCGGTCGTGCTGATTCGTTTGGCCGGATGACCAGCCTTTTCCAGATTTGCCGAGAGCGCCATTGAGTAACAGCCTGCCTCGGCGGCGCCAATGAGTTCCTCCGGATTGGTCCCCTTCCCTTCTTCAAAGCGCGATGAAAATGAATAAGGGCCGTCGAACGCGCCGCTGCCAAGTCTCATTGTTCCCCTGCCCTGCTTCAGTGTGCCTTCCCATACCGCCGATCCGGTTCGTGTTGCCATTGTTTTGCCTCCTTTGATTGTTTTCTCGTGACGCAGGCAATCCTGCCTGCAATTCTGGCAGACAGGATTGGCTGCCTCACTTCACTTAGCGTGGACGCGGAGCAGCGCAATCTGTTTTCGCCCGAGGAAAACGCCTAGCGCGCACCACCCCGCCGCCACTTGCAAGGGGAGGTAGCTGATCGAGCTCAATCCAAGTCCGAGCGCTTTTAAAACCGACACGATCACCCGCCGAACTGGTCCTCGCGCGGGAGAAATTTGCTGACCGAATTGCGCGATTAATGTGCTCCTTCGGACGGAGGCTGCGCGGCTGAATCATAGCGCCGCCCAAGCCACCAGCCGTTTATCGCCCAAAGGACGGCGGCCAACGCTCCAAGTAAAAGCGCCGTTTGCACGCCGAACCCCGCACCTTCGATCGCCCGTTGAAGTTGCGCCACCGCGGCGTCCGCCCCGCGATAAACCGGAACGTCGACGAAGTTCTTCGCTTTGTACTTCGTCTCCTTGCTCATCGGCGTCCAAAGCATCTCCCGCCCCGGACGAACAAAGGCGTATTCGCCGCTGCGACGCAGGACAATGACAACTGCCAGAACCATGAACGTGTTCCAGATAGCGAGCGCAACGAAGCCGAAGAAAATGGCCACCGGAATTATCGTGAGCAGGACGACCAATCCGAGTCTTGAAGCAATTCTGCCGGTGATGAAAAGCTGCGCCAGGATCGTGATGCTCTGCACAATCCAGTCGATGCGCGCAAAGACACTCGTGCGCGTCTGGGTATCGGCGAACGTCGTTGAGACCAGACGAAGTTGTTCGAAATAAAGAAAGGTATTTGCTGTCGCCAGCAGTGCGACATAAGCCGCAATCCCGAGCAGATAAGGCGAACGCAGGACCAGGGTGACTCCTGCCAATGGATTTCCACCAAGGGCACGGTCCCGCGATTGGTGATGAGCTTCGCCGCGTTCGAGATGCGGGTCTGGACCGCTTTTCCAGAGGCGAATCAGAATTGCCTGCAACGCGACTGCCAAACCAAAGAGCGCAGCCCCGACAAAGAGGATGCCGGCGTTTCCGATGCTTCGCGCGGTGAGATCGGTAAAGAGCGGTCCTACTAACGCGCCCGCAGTTCCGCCCGCTGCGATCACCGGGAACAGCCGCTTCGCTTGTCCGGAGTCGAAAAGCTCAACCAGAAAGCTCCAGAAGACCGAGACCAGAAACAGGCTGAGCACACTGATGAAAACATAGAAAAACTGCCCGACCGCCACATTCCTAGGTTGATTTTGCAGGACGCCGCCGACGACCGCGAGCGCGACCGCCACGAAGCCATAAATGAGCGGGAGAAAGACGCTTCGCCTGACTTTGGCGACAATTGCCCCATAAATGGGAACGATCCCTAACGACACAATCCAAGTGGCCACCCAGAGATTGGCGACGCGATCACGACCGAGAATCGTGCCCATTGTTTCTCGCACCGGTCGCACAGCGAAATAGCCGCCGAGTACGCAAAAGAAGAGGAAGAACGCGGCAACGACCAACGGGAATTCGCGCCGCTCCACGGACGTAAGCGTCGAGAATATACGTCCTACGAACGATGGCCGATCTGAGGAACGAGCCATGTGGACGCCCTAGACTATCCGCGCCGCTTGTGCCACTGCGCGAGTACTTCCGTTTCGCGCTCTGGCGAGAGACCAGCTTTCGGATGCGATTGTCGGTCCTGCGGAAGCGACTTGAACCAGGCGAGCGTATCGCGTGCGGTGACGTCGAGCGCTCGAAACGTCAGACCCTTGCTCAACGCGCGACTAATGTTCGTTCGCGCAACCGAATCATCTTTTCCCGTCCACACCGGCATGTCCGACCACGGCTGCACTTTTTGTTCAGTCAAAAATTCTTCGTTTACCCAGGTAAACTTCGCGTCTGACTTCAGGGCGCTCTTAATTCCATCGAGCATCCCGCCGATGCTGAAAGGTTTGGCAGGTCCGGTCGCGTTGTAAATTCCTGTCTCACGGGTCTCGGCCATGCGGATGGTCCATTCAGCAAGATCACGCGCATCAACGAACTGGACGGGATCATTTGGCTTTCCAGGCGCCAGCACGTCTCCGGCACGATCGATGCGCACAGGCCAATAGGTAAAGCGGTCGCTCTCGTCGCGTGGGCCGACGATAAGTCCCGGGCGAATGATCAAAGTTTTTCCGGGAAACCATTTCTCGGCTTCGCGTTCTGAGAGCGCCTTTAGCGGCGCATAAGTTTTGAATCCGGATGCGCGCACTGCTTCAATGGTCTCCTTGTACGGATCTGCACCTTCGTATTTTTCTGTCGGCGCGTTTTCA
Source organism: Candidatus Udaeobacter sp. (assembly GCA_036525475.1). Classification (GTDB taxonomy): domain Bacteria; phylum Verrucomicrobiota; class Verrucomicrobiia; order Chthoniobacterales; family UBA10450; genus Udaeobacter. The sequence continues at coordinate 2,986 of DATDAJ010000105.1, read as the reverse complement.
TCAGGCCCCTGTTTCGGCTCGCCGTAAACGGAGATGGTCGAAATGAACACGTAGCGATCAACGTTTCCTTTGAGCACTTGCGCCGCGTCGCGCACCCACGCGGGCAGCGTCGTCGGATTATCGATCACCACATCCCATTGCCGGTTTTTCAGCGCGTCGAGATTACCGTTACGGTCGCCGACAAGCTGCTCAACTTCAGCCGGCAATTCGCCCGGATGCGTCTTACCCCGGTTAAATGTGGTCACCTTATGCCCGCGACTTAACGCATAGTTCACCTGATAGGGGCCAGTGAATCCGGTGCCGCCAAGTATCAGGATGCGCATCGGTGTCGGTGTCTTCTCTGCAAATAAAGATGTCGTAGTTACTCGCGAGGCAAGCGCACTCGCGGTGGATATTTTTATGAAACGACGGCGATCCATAGAGGCATATAGCGCCTGTAGGGCGTCTGTGCCAGATGCCATTGGCGTTTCACAGAAACGCCCTACAGTGGGGTTCGTGACGCGACGGGAAGCCGCGAAAATAATTGGCACTGCTACGGCGGGGCTAATGTTGCCAACTGATGCATCGCGGGGCCAGGCGAACAGCGAATCATCAGCGATGCTGACACGCAGCATTCCTTCCTCTGGCGAGAAACTACCGGTGATCGGCCTCGGCACATGGAGGGCGTTCGACGTCGATCTTAGCGCGGACACCCGGAGGCAGCTCCAAGACGTTCTGTCGCTGTTTGTGAAGGTCGGCGGCCGTGTGATTGATTCCTCGCCGATGTACGGTCGCGCGGAGGAGGTCATCGGCGATCTCACTTCTGCGCCTGGCATCCGCGAGAAGCTGTTTCTCGCGACCAAAGTTTGGACTAAGGGGAAGCAGAGCGGAATTCAGTCAATGGAACGGTCCATGTCGCTTTTGCGCACGAACCGAATCGATCTGATGCAGGTGCATAATCTTATCGACGTGAACACACAACTCGCAACCTTGCAGGAATGGAAACAGCAGGGCCGCATTCACTACACCGGAATCACGCATTACGAGTCCGGAGCTTTGACCGAAATCGAAAAATTGATGCGGAGCCAGAAGTTCGATTTCCTCCAGATCAATTATTCGTTGATGGAACCCGAAGCCGAGGAACGCATTCTGCCTTTGGCGGAGGAGCACGGCCTCGCCGTAATCGCGAATCGGCCATTTGGAGCCGGCGATCTGTTCGGCAAAGTGCGTTCGAAATCGCTGCCGGATTGGGCGGCGGAATTTGATTGCCGCTCGTGGGCGCAATTCTTTTTGAAATGGATTGTGGCAAATCCAGCAATCACGTGCGCGATCCCGGCGACGGATAAACCGCGTCATCTCGAAGATAATATGCAGGGCGGAATGGGTCGGTTACCCGATGCAAAATTGCGCCGCCGGATGGCTGAATTGGTCTCATCGTTGTAGGTCCGCGACACGCCTTCGTGCATCCCGAGTAAGTCAAATTAAAAATTTTGCCTTTGCTAAAAAAATCGGTTGCGACCCTGGCTGATATACCCGATAGATCGCGGCTTTTATGCCAAAACTTCTCACCCTCACCTTTGTCATCCTGGGATCCGTGGCATTTTGCCCGCATCCCGCAATGGCGCTGCGATTCTCGGCGCCCACCCCAAAATTCAATTACACCGACGCCTCTGGCAAAAAACAATCGGTCGAAGTTGTGGACCAGTATTATCCGAAGAAGATCGTCCAGCCGATTGCCAAGGCAGATGCGCAGATTGATCCGAAATTGCGCCGGGCCGCTACCATCGCTGAGGAGCGCGCACGTGCGCACTCGCTGTCCAAGTGCTGGCGTTTCGTAAAGGAAGCGTTGGTTGCTGCGGGCGTAGTGAAATCGCGGCCGGAAACCCCCCTGGCAAAACAAGCCGGTCAGGAGTTGGTGAACAATTACGGATTTAAAAAACTGCCGGTCTCAAATCCGTACGAAGCGCCTGTGGGATCTGTGCTGGTCTACGGCGCCAAGCGCGCACCCGGTCACGTGGAGATCCGGACCGAGACTGGATTCGTCAGCGATTTTCGTTCGAAGACGCCATCGCGGCGTCCGCTGATTGGCGTTTTCGCGAAGAGTTAGTTTGAAACCGCGCCTGCGGCGGCTGACATCGTCTTCGGAGAAGCCGATCCACCTAAACAAAAGGTGGAACGCGTCGTCCTCAACGCCGTTGCACACGCGGCTTTGCCGCCTGACTGTTCCGGCCGTGAGCATCCGGATCGCCATGTGGTCTGGTCCGCGAAATATCTCGACGGCCATGATGCGCGCGTGGGGCAATCGAGACGACACTGTCGTTATCGATGAGCCGTTTTACGCCTATTATCTCAAAGTGACGGGCATAGAACATCCCGGCGCGGACGAAGTGATCGCAACCGGCGAAACCGATTGGCGTAAAGTCGTTGCGTGTCTCACCGGGCGGATCACGAACGGTAAGCGGATTTTTTTTCAGAAACATATGACACACCATCTGTTGCCCGAAATAGATCGCGAATGGCTCGAGGCTGTGACTAATTGTTTTCTAATTCGCGACCCGCGCGAAGTGATTAATTCCTACATTAAAAAGCGAGAAGAACCCGCGCTCGAAGACCTCGGTTTCGTGCAGCAGGCAGAAATTTTTGACTTCGTCCGAACACGTACGACTGCCGTTCCGCCCGTTGTTGATGCGAAGGACGTGCTGCAAAATCCGGAGGGGACGCTACGACTGGTCTGCGAAGCGGTCGGCGTCAAGTTTAGCAAGTCAATGCTTTCGTGGCCACCAGGCTTGCGTGACACCGATGGCATCTGGGCCAGGCATTGGTATGGCGAAGTGGCAAAAACCACTTCATTTCAACCGTATCATCCGACACCGAGCGAAGTTCCGGCGCGATTGTGTGAGATCTACCAGCGGTGCTGTGAATGCTATGAGCGGCTTTATGCGTATCGCCTGTGCTGAACGGGGACTATTGGGCGTTTGACACAAACGCCCCTACAACAAGACAATCG
>DATDAJ010000104.1:0-9130 GCA_036525475.1 Candidatus Udaeobacter sp. | reverse complement strand
TCCGCGCGAATGCTTGGCATAATGAAGATCCGCGGTCGCAGCGATACGCAACATTCCTTTTGCCATCGCTTTAAGAAACGAAACGACGACTAAGGATGGACGTTTCCGCAAGCATCACCGCCGGCCATGCACGCGTGGCGCGGTTCAAGTGCGTAATTGATGAGTAATGACTGCAAGCACAGCCACGGTAGTTCCAGCCATCCATGGTGAAGGCAGGCCTAATGAGTTTCATCGCAGATCAGTGGCAGCGTTGCACGCTGCCGAGGTTCCGTTCCTGATCGGCGGCGCGTACATGGTGGAGGTGTGCGGAGGCGTGTCGCGTAGCACGAAGGACTTCGATCTCTATATTCGGCCGAATCATGTGAAGGCAGCGCTCCGTGCGCTAGCGCGAGCAGGGTACAAAACCGAACTGACATTCCCGCACTGGCTGGCCAAGGCCACGTATGACGGAGATATCGTTGATCTGATTTTTCGCGCCGGCAATGGATTGTGCGAAGTGGATGATTCGTGGTTCGACCGCGCGCGCGATGACGAGTTGCTGGCCGTGCCTGTGAAACACTGCGCGTCCGAGGAAATGATTTGGATGAAGGCGTACATCATGGAACGCGAACGGTTCGACGGCGCCGACATCGCGCACATTCTTCGCTGCTGTGCAGCGGAGATCGATTGGCCGCACCTGGTTCGCCGGTTCGGTCCTGATTGGCGCGTATTGCTCAGCCATTTGATCCTGTTCGGCTATATTTATCCCGGGGAACGCGCGCGAATCCCGGCGGCGATCATGGAGGATTTGATTACACGGCTCCGGAGCGAAGCGAGGACTGCCGGGCCAGAACGATTATGCCGCGGTACGCTGCTTTCGCGGCAGCAATATTTGGTGGACGTAGAGGAGTGGGGATTTCGGGATGCGCGTTTGGAACAGCGTGTTCAGATGAATGAGAAAGACATCGCGGATTGGACAGATGCAATTGAGAAAGAACAGTGATTACCACAGCGCTGTAGCGTGCGCTGTCCTCATCGCATTTCCGCTGCTCATCCGCTGAGGACAGCGGACTCTACAGCTGGGGTGTTTCGCTGGGCGGCGGCGACTCTGCCCGCGACGGAGTTGCAGGCGCCGCGATGAGCGCCGTTTTCGCTTCTTCGAGCAGCTTTTTCTCTTCGGGATAAAGTTTGCCGTTTTCGGCAGCGGCTATGTAATTCTTTGCTTCCTCGAGTTCGTTTCCTTCGACGAGCACCAGCGCGACGTAAACGGCTGCGTGGGCATCGTGCAGCGACTCAGGCGGCAAACTTTGGATAATCGCAAGAGCCTCTGCGGTTCTGCCGAGGCGATAAAGTGAAAATGCGTACGTGACCGCACAATCGACCTCATTCGGCGCGCGGTCATAAGCCTCTTTCGCGAGTTGATGTGAGCTTTCAGCATTTTCTCCGAGGTTCAGTCCGAGCCGCGCCAGATCGGCTGTTATCGGTGCCTCGTTAGGCGAACTTTCATGAAGCCGTTGGAGAACTGCGTATAGCTTGGTTGTTTCGTTTTTGGCGCGATAAAGCTGGCGAAGATTGTCGAGCGCTTCACGACGCATTGTTGGATTTTCTTGGACGCGACCCCACAGTTTTTGGGCCTGGCTCGCCAGTTGCCATTTCGTGGCGAGCCGCGCGAGCACAAGTTCATGTTCCGGCATATCCTGTGACAATTCCGCGGCAGACTGCCAAAGCGTTTCGAACTCAGATTTCGCGCTCGAGTCATTGCCGGAACGCAAATGCCGCTCCGCGATTGCGCCGAACGCCAGACGCAGGTATTCGGTGTCTCCCCAATTTCCGGTCCGTGTCCAGCGTTTCAGACGCGACCAATTCTTCACAGTTGCATAAGCATCCGCGATTGCGACAGACGCAAGCGGCGAATTCAATTGTGCCGGCGGCAACTTGTCGACCCACTTCACAACGTCTCCAGCGAGTCCGTTCTGATTCATCCAGTCGATCAGCGCTGCGAGATCAGATGCATTACGCGCCGCAAACGGTTTCACTTTCTCCAGGAGCCCCCGGAATTTTTTCTCGTCTAGCTTTTGATAAAAATTCAGGCAAAGCAGGTAATCGCCGAATGTGACCTCTGGCGACATTTGGAGCTGTTGCGCCAAGCCATCCGCAGCACTGCGGTCATTGCGTTCCACAGCATCATTGAGTAATGCTCTTAGCGCGCCAGTTCGGTACGGCGCTATTGTGATAAGTCGCTCGAGCGTATCGCGAGCCTCCTTGCTCTTTTCCGCGTCTTTGGAACGAATCTGCAGTGCCGCGAGATTGAATTGATAGAGGTCGTTCTTCGGCTCTTTCTTTACCGCAGCTGCGAATTGTTCTTCCTGCTCGGCAAAATTACCTTCTGCGCTCGCCAGCCAACCAGCAACGACATGAAACGCTGCGCTGTCCCGATCGCTGGCAGAGACTCGATCAAGCGCTTCGCGGGCGAGATCGAGTTTCCCAAAGCGGAGCGCCGCGGAGGCAAAGTTAAGCTGACTCTCCGGATCTTTTGGCAACAACCGCGCGATCCTCTCGCGCCATATAAGTGCCTCTTCAAGATTTTGTCTTTCCGCCGTGTCTGCCAGGATCGAGAGCGCCGCGAGAGAATCCGGATGCCGGCGGGCGAGTTCCTGCGCCATATGGGCTGCTTTGCTGAGCTTTCCCTCCTGTAAGAGTGTAGTTGCTTTTTCTAGCAACCGGCGTTCGCGCCAGTTCTCATAGAGTTTTGAGCCGTAACTGACAAAAAGAACGCCTATCAAGAAAGCGATTGCCAATCCCGCAATCGCAACGATCAGACGACCGCTTCTGGGGTTTCTGCCCTGCTCAACGTGCTCGAACTGAACCGAGGTTTGGTGCGTCGTCTCCACGTCCGTCGATCCACTTCTCCCTTTCATGCACGCTGTTTGCTGCGCTAACGATGAGTCGCCATTTCGATTTCTTCAACCGTGAGAGCGCTTTCGATCGGCACAGACTGTTCCTGCAAACGCCGGCTCCAAACGTAACGCCCGAAAAGCACCTTCAGCGTGGCAGTAAGCGGCACAGCAAGGAGCGGACCGATGACTCCGCCAATGATCAAGCCCCAGACAAAGATCGACACAATCACTGTCATCGGATGTAAGCCAACGTAGTTTCCGACAATCCGTGGCGCGTAGAAAACGCCTTCCAGATTCTGAATCACAATGAAAATCGCGGTCACGATGATTGGGTGAGTCCAATCACCCCATTGAAATGCCGCGATGAGAACAGCCGGCACCCAGCAAATGATGATGCCGATATAAGGAATCATCGTGAGCACGACCACCATTGCGCCGATCACGGCCGCAAAGTTTAGGCCGAACAGTGTCAACGCGGTGCCAATGAGAATGCCGTCAACCAGACAGACAAGTAGCTGACCGCGGAAGTACGCAACAACGTACGAGTTGATCTGTAATAGTACATTCGCCACTTCGTTCTTCAGCGGCGACGCGCGCAACGGCAGGTAATCTGTCCATCGTTCTTCAATGCGCGGCTTTTCTTTGAGTAGAAAAAATAAATAGACTGGGACAAGGATAAGACTGAGCAAGAAGCCGGTTGCGCCGAGAAATCCGCCGATGCTTGTCTTCAAAATGTCCCACAGCTTTCCGAGTAGAGTCGGAAGCGCCTCCTGTAACTTGGGCATTTGTTTTTCCACGTATGCTTGAATGCGCTGGCGTTCGGCGCTGCTCAGTTTGGGTTGGGTTGGGGCGATTACTTGAGTGGGGGGCGCAGTGGGTTGCGGCGATCCGGTCGGAATCGCCGTCGTCTGTCGGTGGGGAGAAGCAGATGGCCCCGGGCCGATCAGGAAATTGGTAAGACTTTTCGACGCGGATTTCGTCTGTCCTGCGCCCAGGAACCCGAATGTCTGGTCGAACCGATAGATAAGGTCGACGATGTAATCTCGAGCCCGTTCGGTGTAAGAAGGGATTTGCCTGGCGAAATTCGCGCTCTGAACCGAGATCGTCGGAACGAGCCATGCCGCCAATCCGCCCAATGCAAAAAAACCAATTGCGAAAAGCAGCGCTATAGCCTTGGTGCGAGTAAGCGTTCCGCGCGACATTTTCGTCACCAAGGGATCGAGCAGATAGGCAAGAATTGCGGCGATCGCCACCGGGATCAGAATCGGCTGGAGAAAACTGATGATGCTGGCGCCGGCCCAGATCACTGCGGCAACGATGACGCCGAGAACAACAACAAAACAGGCAGTCAACGCCGCCCACATCATCTTGCGTTGCCACGGCGTGGGATAATCCTTCATCTCTCAACATCATCGAAATGTCGGCGTCGGATGTTCAGTGTCGATGTTCGATGTTCGTGTTCGATGTTAGCGCACTCGTTAGGTGGGATTGGTCTTTTCCGGTAAATCCTTGCCGATAGTCTTTTTCGTAGCCTGGATCTTGTCCGCGAGATTTTTGTTTTTCGGATCCAGCGACAGCGCTTTCTGCCAGGCTTCCAAGGCTTCCCTGGTCCGATTCAACTTCAAATAAGTGTCCCCGATGTGTTCAAATACGACCGGATCTTCGCGCTGCGCAGTCTTCGCAGCGCGGATGAGGTTGTCCAAGGCTCGATCAAATTGACCTTTCCGAAATTGCACCCAGCCGAGACTATCGAGGTAGGAGGCGTTATTGGGCTCGCTTTGCAACGCGCGTCTGATCATCGTTTCAGCTTCGTCCAGATTCATATTGTGATCCGCCCACATGTAACCCAAGTAATTGAAGGCCTCGGCTGAGTTCTCCGGATCGAGCGCAATCGATTTACGCAGTAGATCGGAGGCCTTGTCGTACAAACCCGCCTGTTCGGCAGCCATTCCGTAATTGAAGTAAAATTTCGCATTTACGAAGTCATCGTCTTCTTCGAGTTGCGCTTCGTGCAACGCCTCTTCAAACGTGGCCACCGCTTGCTGGCTCTGCTTTGCTTCGCGCTGTGCGATGGCCAGGTAATAAACGATCTCCGGTGCACCTGGAAATCGGCGCCGGGCCTCGCCCAGCAGTTTGACCGCACGATCCGCGTCTTTCAAAGTTCCAAGGAGCAACTCTGCGAGACGCAGATATGTGCCGGCGTGGTTTGGATTGATTAAAAGGCTTTGCTCATAATTAGCGGCGACCTTGGTGAACTTGGCTTTCGCTTCCTCGATCCGATTCGCGCGCTGCAGCGATCGCGCTTCTTCATCCAGCACCTGGGCCAGTAAATCGTACGGCTGATATTTTTCGGGGTGCTCTTTGATAATTTGCTCGAGCATCTCAACCGCCTTGTCCCTTTGATTCGTGAGGACAAAACCCGTCGCCAATTTCTCTCGCGCATTCGCGTCGTCCGGTTGCAGCTCGAGAACACGCAAATAAAGCGGGATCGCTTCCTTCAGTTGCTGCGATGCCGCGTAGTAATCGGCTACGTCCTTGAGGATTCCCGGATCATCGCCGGAATTTTCCGCCGCTCTTTTGAAAACCTCGTTAGTTTTTTTCAGCTCCTCCGGCTTCGGCTGTGAATCTGACTTAAAAAGAATCGCCACGTACAGCTTTCCAAGGCGTATCCAGAAGCTCGGATCACTGCTATGAACTTTGAGGGCGCGATCCAAAGCCTCGAGCGCTTTTCTTTCTTGTCCGGCTGCGAGTTCGATTTCAACCAGGCGCTGATAACCTTCCGCATCTCCGGGCTTCAGAGCTATGGCGCGATTGGCGTAATCAATTGCCTGATCCGTTCTCTTCAGATACCTCGTGTAGATAAAAGCGAGTTGCTGGTACGGCTCGGCGTTATTCGGGTTTGCCTTGATTGCGTCCTTCAGCACGTCGATAGCCTGTGGGAAATCATCCTGCTGTATCAGCAAACCGGCCACGCGCGACGCGAGCTCCGACTGACCTGGATCGACATTGAGGACTTTTCGATAGGCTTCCAGGGCGCGCTCCATCTCGCCGTTTTCCTCGAACGCCATTCCTTCAACGAAACGCGCGAGCGCGTCTGCTTTGTGCGCGGCTTGCGTTCGCAACGCGAGGTCTGGAGCCGGCTTCGATGCAACTGAATCATGTTGGCGCGCCATAGGTTTTACAGGATGGGCGCGGGGAACTTTCGCAGGTGAAGCCTTAGGCGCCTGCGCCTCCGCAACCGTTGCTGAAAGCAGAAAACTCAGCGCGAAAAAAAGCCTTCGGCAGGTGCAGCAAATGCACCACTTTTTCTGCTCGCTCACGCCTAATCTTATCTTTCTGGCGCGGGTTCGGCAAACCGGCAGGGGCGGCAGCTGCGCTCGCAAAAGCAAATGAGATCGTGCCTTACAACTTGTACCGCAGTCGCTTCTTATGCCGGTGCGCCTTCATGCGTTTGCGGCGCTTGTGCTTGGCAATTTTTGCTTTCCTTCGTTTTTTAAGCGAGCCCATTCAGATTTCTAGTAATAACCGGAATTCGATTGAATCATCTAATTCACCGCAGTGCAAGCGTCGTCGGCGATTCGCTATCTGGTTTCCTGTGATGGCCCAGCTGCTGCTTTCTTTTTGTCCTGTGCGCCAATGCCGATTTTCTTCAAAAATGGTTCGATCGATTGTTTGCGGCCCAGGAATTTCTCGATCGACTCGTTGACATCACGTGAATCGCCCGGCTCGTAAATTTCGCGGCGTAATTTCATTCCGGCCTGTTTATCGAGGTATCCGTCCTTTGCCTTTTCAAAAACGGTTGCCATGTCGGCGGCAATCGCGTCCGCCCAGGCGTAGCCGTAGTAACCGGCATCGTAGCCATTCAGATGACCAAAGTAGGAGACGAATGTTGTGCTTGGATCAATCGGCAAAAAGACTTTTTCCAAGATCGGGTTCGATATTGCTACAGAATCGTATGGCATCTCTTCGGGATGTGGATCATGCAGAGCAAGATCGAGTGAAGCGAACGCGAACTGGCGCCGATAAAGCACGCCGGCATTCGCCAGCTTCGCGTCGTTAAGCTTCTTGACGATGTCTGCGGGAATTTTTTTGGACGGATCGCGGTAATCGGCAGCAAAAGTATCCAGCACTTTTTTGTCCCAAACCCAGTTTTGCAGCATCTGCGATGGCGCCTCAACAAAATCCCCGGGGACATTCGTTCCCGCGAAGCGGCCATACTTCGCGCGAGTGACAATGGAATGCAGAGCGTGCCCAAACTCGTGGAAAAGTGTCTCCACGTCCTGATGCGTCATTAATGACGGCGCATCGCCACTCGCTGGCGGGAAATTGCAGAGCAAGGCAACAGTGGGTCGCTGATATTTTCCGTTCGGCAAAAGCTTACCGCTAATGATGACGAATTGCGCGAAATGATTAAATTTTCCTTCGCGCGGGAACATGTCGAGATAAAACATCCCGAGCGGCTCGCCCGTGGCTGAATCGGTGACGAGATACAGCTGGAGATCGTCAATCCATTTGTGCGGAGCGGCGATCTTTTCGAACTTCAGACCAAAGATGCTCTGATAAATGTTGAACATCCCGTCGAGGACTTTTTGGAATGGGAAATACGCGCGCAACGCTTCTTTATCGACGGCGTATTTTTGCTTGTTGAACTGGTTGCTGTAGTACCGCCAGTCCCACACCATGATCTTGGCGTTGGGGTCATTGGTATCGGCAGCCTTCAACTTTTGCAGTTCCGCAATTTCACTGTCGAATTTTGGCTGAATGCCTGTGACCAGATCGTTGATGTATTTTTCCGCATTCATGCCGGTCTTGGCCATTTTGACTTCCGTCTGGTAATCGTCCCATGACTTGTAACCGAGGCGCAGCGCAATTTCGTTTCGGAGCGCCAGCATTTGGTTCAGAAGAGGAACGTTTTCGTCTTTCGCCAGCGTTTCGCGAACGATGTACAGCTGTTTGCGCGTCGCCTCGCTTTTGGCGTTTTCCTGGACTGTGTTGAATTGCCAAGTGACATTCGCCATCACCGTATAAACGTCGTCGCCGGTTTTGATGCCGGGCGAAGCGAAGAAGCTTTCAGGAAGCCCGTCGAGATCGGCCTTGCTAAACATGACCGGAGCGTTCGACTTAACGATGTTGGTGTCGAAATCCGTTCCCAGCTTGGTCAGCTCTTTGCGCAGTTCCTCAACTTCCTTGCGCTTGTCAGGAGGTAATTCCAAACCAGCACGACGATAATCGCGTAGCATTTCCTTCAGCAACTTTTCGTCTTCGCCGCTGAGCTTTGGATGCGTATCAGCGAATGCCTTGATCGCCTTGTAAACGTCCTCGCGATAATCGACACCGACCGCCCAGTCCTGGAACGCTTTCACGGCGTTCTCCCCAGCAGTGCGCATGGCCGGATTCGTGTTCGTTTCCTTAATGAGGGTGGCCCTATTCGCCGCCAGACCCGTCTCGTACGTCAGATCATCCAACGCGACCACAGTGCTCTTGAAAGTCACCTTGCCTGGCTCTTGGGCACCGATCTGATCCAGCGATGCGTTGGCCTTCGCAATCGCATTTTTCATTCCGGTCTCAACCGCTTCCGGTGTTTGCTCCCAATCGGGAATCGTCAATACGGCCTTCGCCTTTGCCGCCGCGGCACGAAAATCATCGACCGTTTTCATGTCGGCGGCCGAAACGACTAAGCTCGAAGCGAGCAGAATGAGTGAGATGTAAACAAATGCGGCTTTACTGGATTCGTTTGACATAGCGGTCGAAGAACAAAATAGGCCAAAGAGTTACACAGATTTTCACCGGTGGCAGAAGGAATTTTGATGAATCTGCGTTTCACCTGTGTTCATCTGTGACGAGAACAGCGATTTGGCGACACGCGTAAAGCAATGATCCACAAATTTTTCGTTGCCTTTATTCCGATTTTTGTCGCGATAGATGCTATTGGCCTAGTAGCGGTGTTTATGGGTCTGGCGGGGGACACTCCGCGCGAACAACGCCAGCGAGAGGGTTTCATCGCCATCTTCACGGCGCTCTGTATTTCAGTTGGATTTATATTTCTAGGGAAAATAATCTTTACGGCGCTTGGAATTACCGTATCGGATTTTCAGGTGGCAGGCGGCCTCATTTTGCTTGGCTTAGCCGGGCGGGAGTTGCTTAATGTCGCGCCGGCCAGTCGCGAAGCCACGGCCGACTTCGGTGTCGTCCCGCTTGGGATGCCTTTGATAGCCGGGCCGGCACTGCTGACAGCGTTGCTCGTCCTTGTCGAT
>DATDAJ010000103.1:0-5420 GCA_036525475.1 Candidatus Udaeobacter sp. | reverse complement strand
TGAGCCGTTCGACCGTTTCCACGTTGTGATTGTAAATGTCGGGGCCAGCCTTGAGCACCGTCTGGATGCACCAATCTTGTGCGTGAAAATCCGGAACGAGCACTTCAATGACGATTGAAGGATCCATCTCGCGAATAGCGGTGATCGTGCGCGCGAAATGATCTGCGCCGCCGTCTTTCAGATCGTCGCGCGCGACGGCGGTGATCACCACGTGTTTCAAATTCATCCGGCGCACTGCCTCCGCGACGCGCTTTGCCTCGTCGTCTTCCAACGCGAATGGTTTCGCCGTTGTCACTGCGCAAAATCCGCATGCGCGTGTGCAACGGTCACCCGCGATCATAAAAGTGGCTGTCCCCTGGCTCCAGCATTCCCAACGATTCGGGCATTGCGCGCTTTCGCAAACCGTGTGCAACCGCAAATCGGAAATGAGCGCTTTAGTCGAAAAGAAAACCGGATTCGACGGCAACCGCACTTTGATCCAAGGCGGTTTCTTCGCCTGGTGCAATGCCGGATCAATCTTCGCGCAGGACATTTCGAAGAAAAGTTACAACGTTAAAAACGTTACAAAAGTTAAATTGCTGGGTACCATGCTCAATTCTTCAACAGGACCGCGTTGTCCGCATCACCTACTCGAACAATTTCGGTTTGTCTGGATCCACCGGCGACGCTAACATCGGCGTCGTACCGGCGATTTCTCCTCTTGGACTGCAAGCTCAAGTCGGGTTAGACCCAAAATTTGGATATTTCTCTTCAAATGCCCAAATTTTGGGGTCGAATTCTCGTTAGGTCTATGCCACGCGAAGCACGACATGCTCTCATCGGTGCTGCATTATTCGCCGCGGTCGTGCTCATCATCGAGTTTCAAGGCTTCCTATATCCAGAAGCTTTTGCGCGCTGACGCACTTCACGTCTCATGCGAGCACATTGCAAGGAGTGGCACTTAGACGCCAAGCTGTTCGTTAGTCCCACACGTGACGAGTCGCCAGCGGGAACTTGGATGTTTCGCTGGACGTACACAGGCCAACCGAACGGCGTGATGCTGGTCGCATTGCGCTGGGATGACAGCAGCGATCTGGATGGAGGACAGACCGAGCGAGACTCGACGAGCAGACCTAACCAGTCGATGAGCCAACGGCCCTTGAATTTTTGAGCTTGGCCTCGCGTTTTGTGGCGTCATGTTCCGTCGACGCGGTAGTGGGCCGCTTTGATCAAAGTAGCCCACTACCCTCGACGCCTAATAAGAATAATATGCGTCACCTCTCTATAGTTGTTTATCACTTGGGAATCCCGGCGGCGAACCACGCTCCGGATCCAGCGGACCGGATGAGAAGCACCGGGCTAGTGCAAGGATTCGGGAGCGCAGGCGAAAGCGTGTCGTCAATGCGAAAATCGCCATCCACTTCAAGCGGGACGCCTGCAAGAGTTGAGCTGTGTTGGACATTCCCGTCATTTGCGCAGAACAGCGTCGCAAAAACGCTCTGGTTGGCGTTGCTTCCGACGCCATTGCCTGCGCCCAGAAGGAGGCCCCGGCCGTCGAGTCGGATCCTCCCGTCCTGCTTCACGTCGGCTGCAAGGTCCCGGATCACCCAGATCTGGCCAGCGGCTAAGACGGTTCGCACCGTGGTGGTTGTTGAACCAGTGGGACTAACGCCGATCCCTCCACTGAACCTGACCAGGTTCTGTGCCAGGGCCGATTGAGTAATGGCTACCATGACGAAAATTACGCCGACAGCGAGTGACGTGCTTAAAAAGGAACGGCGACTGATAGCGCGTTTCGGCGGTTTGGGATTTGATGTCGACATGCTGGTTAATGACGCTGAGAGTCTCTTCATAGTGTTCATAGTTGGAGGATCGCACCGATGCCGAAGAATGACCGACTAAATTAAGTTACGATTTAGTTACCTTCTCAATCTCTGGATTATTGAACGTTTTCGGGGACTAGCGCAGCCTTAGGTTGGTTCGGCATTTCCTCCGGCGAGAAAATCGCGGACACTGACAAAATCGATCAGGCGAATCCCGTTTTCGTGTTGTTTCGATCACGCAAAACGAGCTAACTAGTCGATGAAGCCAACGGCCGCTGCGCGGCAAGTACGAATGAAAAATTATGAAGGATGAAGTGAAAGCAAGCTCGGCTCCGCCTGCCGCGGCTTATCTCTTTTTCGTTGAACAACAGCCTAACAGTAAGGGCGGAGATGCCCTACAATGGAAAGCCGTGCGTTCGTTGTTGGCCTGATTGTGGGTATTCTCGCTACCGTTACCATGGACGTCGTGGCAATGATCGCTCTCCGGCTCGGCATCGCGGGCCGAGGGCCGCGCCGAACCGGTCCTGATTTGATCGGACGCTGGATCGGCTACCTCTTGGAGGGCAACGGGGGATGCTCATCTGGCTCGCATAAGCCTGTTCAATCACATCATGTTTGGCCTGGGTATAGCCCTGTGGATGGCAGTGATCAGGCCAATCTGAAATTCAGCTACTGCCAGCCCTGGCAATAGGGATTATTGTCATTACTGACGATTCTCGTTAGGTGCGAGGCGATCTTCGCAACTCGGGATCACGGCGCGTTACAGTTTCGTCCTGCCCGACAGCGCGGCGGATAGCGTCAATTCATCGGCTGATTCGAGACCGCCGCCGGCTGGAATCCCGCGAGCGATGCGGGTGAGCGCGACCGGTTTGCTCTTCAAAAGGTCGACGATGTAATTCGTGGTCGCTTCACCTTCGACATCGGCGGGCAGCGCAAAGATGATTTCCGAAATTTTTTCCCGATCGATGCGATCCACCAATTCTTTGATGCGCAAATCTTCGGGGGCGATATGGTCGAGCGGCGAAATCTTGCCGCCGAGGGCATGATATCGGCCGCGAAATGCGCCCGTTTTTTCCAGAGGAAGAATGTCAGTAGGTTGTTCCGTGACGCAGAGCAGATCCGTCGAGCGCGATGAGTCGGCGCAGATTTCGCAGATTTCGCCGGCAGCAAAGAATCCGCACAAATTGCAGGAATAGATCGACTGACGCGTGTCCGTGATGGCGCGCGCAATTTGGTCCGGTTGATCGCCCCGAGCGCGCACCATCCAAAGCGCAATCCGCTCCGCTGAGCGCGGACCGACGCCCGGCATTTGCCGCAGTTGCGCAATTAGGTCGCGGATCGCCGCCGGATATTCGCTCTTTCTCAACACGTGCTCAGGTAAAAGTAGTGCAAGCCTCTGGCTTGCAATTCGGTCGGATACAAGCGAGACGCATGAGCTACATTTATTTACTCGTGCGTCAATTGCAGGATGAGCGGCTCCAGCCGGCGCAAATAAAATTCCAGCGCCGCATCGTCTTCGGTTTCCGAGCCGCGCGCCTTCTGAAATTCGGCATACGCTTCCGCCCAACGTTTCTCTCGATACAGAACTACGCCGCTCCAGAAGGAGTCGCGCTGAGCGACGCGTTCTGGTCCCGCTTCAGCTGCAAGCCAAAGCGGTTCGTAAACTTCAAGCCGGTCATGCGAGTTTAGTCCGCTCACAAAATCAATCGGACGCGCGACGACTGCTTCGCTCACTCGATCAAAAGTCGCCGTATCCATCAGAGCCCTGGATCCGTAGAAACGATTCAGCGCGCAAAATCTGCGCGCCAGGTCGATGGGTTCGCCGCTCGCCAGGAGCAGCGGCCGCCGGCTCTCCCGTAACGCCCCGGCAATGATCGCGCCGGAGCTGATTCCGGCCCGGATGTCCCGGCTGGCTGCGACCTTCTCCTTATATTCCCCCTGTTCGCGAGAATTCTTGATCAAATCGAGAACAACCCGCACTGCTTTTTCCGTGTGTTCCCGGTCGGACGCAGGAAATCCAAAAACGCCGACCACGCCTTCTCCGTCAGCGGCTTGCAGATAAGCACCTTCTTTCACCAGACGTGCAGCGGTCTCGCGGATGAATTTTCCCGTAGCCTCAGTGAACGCGGCAGGCTCGCCACCTTCCGCGAATGTAAGTTTGTTGCCGATGTCGCATACCACGACGCTTACATCGTACGTCCTTGGCTCAGCATCGAACGATATTCTCCGGTCGTTAAGACGGCGAAATTGCTCGTTGGAAACGCGATCGGCAAACAACGTGCGGATTAGATGTGAGCGGTTCCTGCCTAAAAAAACAGACCACCCTTCTGCGACGAGGACTGCAAACACGACCGCCAGGACTGCTGGCGTCGGCTGAAAGAATACGCGGTAAAGAGAGCAAACCCACGCGAGGCCAAACAGTTCCACCAGCAATAACCCGATTAATAACCAAGCGCGCCATCGCGCAACGTTGCTCAAGCTGAGCCAGGCGACGCCGAGGGCGATCAGCAATACGAAGACGTATTGCCATTTTTCGCCAACGACGCGTGTCGCGCCCGCATAATCGGTGACGAGCTGCGCGGCAACAGCCTCAAACCCAGCGATCACTTTCGTCGCATGCAGCGCTCCAACAACTAGCGCCACGGCGACTCCAATGATGAGCGTTGTGATCAACGAACGCTTCATGTGCAATCAGGCGTTTTGCGCCGATGCAGTCGGGTAGTACGATTGCACCACAAGGTCGCTCAGAAATTTGTCCGGAGCGTCGATCGCCGCAGCATTAAGAACAAACTGCGTTCGGCCCGTGTTCTTTTTGATAAGGCTCAATCCGAATTGGAAATCCTTGAACAAATGCGCGCACAGATCGGTCATGGTCATCCGCTCCGCTTGCGCGCGTTCGACCAGGCGACGGAATGCGCTTTCGTCCAAAACAAGTTCTAATCCATACTCCTTGCTGAATTTCTCTGCGAATTCGCGCGCACCAGCTTCGAGCATTTGCGCCTCGAGCTTGTGTCCTTCAGCCATTAGTTGTTCGAGGACGCGTTGCGGCTCCCGCACCAGCGCCGCGCTTGCGCGCAACTGGGTCAGCCCCGAACCGGCCAGATGGAATTTGTAATCTCGAAACAATTTTTCAAAAACGGTCAGCAACCCGCGCGCGCCGGTTTTTTCCGTCGCTGCAGCTTGTGCCAGCAAACGCAACGCTTCGTCCTCGAAGCTGATCTCGATTCCGTAGGCGCGAAACGCACGCTCGTATTGCCGGAGCAAACTGCCCTCGGAATACTTCATGATGTCGAATAGGTCGTTCGCGTCGAGTTCCTCGCAGACGACGCGCACGGGCAAACGTCCGATGAATTCCGGCTCGAACCCGTACTCGATGAAGTCCTGAGTCGTGACGTGCTGGAATAATTCGTTGTCCATCACTTGCATTGGTTGCGCGCTGAATCCGATCTGACCGTGACGAACACGCCGCGCCACTTGTTCTTTCAACTTTTCAAACGCGCCGCTGACGACGAATAGAATGTGGCGGGTGTTGATCGTGTCGCGTTTGGCTTTGCCGCGCCGTTGAAATTCGAATGCCGCTTGCAATTGCGCCTGGAGATCGTTCATGCTGCGCACCGG
>DATDAJ010000102.1:0-3401 GCA_036525475.1 Candidatus Udaeobacter sp. | reverse complement strand
TGGCCGGCGATCATCTGACCTTTGTACACGTCTTTAAACACCTCAGCGATCATCGGCGCGGCATGTGAACCGCCGTGCACGCTCTTGCCGACATCGCCTTCGTAAACGACTGCGAACGCGTATCGCGGTTGGTCAGCAGGCAAGAATCCAGCGAACCACGCCGCGGTGCGCTCTTTGTGTTTTGGTCCCCATTGGGCGGTGCCGGTTTTACCGGCGACTTCGATATTTTCGAGGCTGGCCTGATGCGCGGTGCCGCTGCCGCCATTCACAACATCGATCATTCCGGTGCGCACCTGCTCCAGCGTTTCTGGCGACATATCTAGCGTTCGTTTCGCGCGCACCTGGTAGGCGGTGACGATTTGGTTGTCGAAGGTCTGCACTTGTTGAACGAGCCGTGTCTGATAGAAAGTTCCGCCGTTGGCAACGACGGCCATGGCCTGTGCCATCTGCAACGGAGTTGTCTGAATGTCGCCCTGACCGATCGACATGTTTGCGATGTCGCCATTGAGGATTTTGCGACCGTGCGTCGCTTTCATGTATTCATCATTTGGAATGCGGCCTTCTACTTCGCCGCGCAGCGGAATGCCGCATTTGGCGCCGAAGCCCAGCTTCAACGCCCAATCAATAATCGGCGCCGAGCCGGTCTTTATACCGGCCTGATAAAACCATGTATCGCATGATTCCGTGAGCGCCTGCACGAAGTTTAGCGCACCGCGATCGCTCTTTTTCCAGTTGTGGAACGTAACGTTGCCGATCTGAATCGCAGGCACGCATTGGTACTGGTCCTGCGGGTAGACGGCATGGCTTTCCAGCGCCGCAATGCCCACGGCTACCTTGAATGTCGATCCCGGTGGATAGGACGACCGATATGCACGCGGCAAAAGCGGAATGTCCGGATCCGACTGCAAGGCTTTGAGTTGATCGGGTGAGATCGAGGGAACGAAAACGTTTGGATCGTATGTAGGCCAGGACGCCAGCGCCAGAACATCGCCGCTGTTCGGGTCGACGATTACCATGGCGCCGCGTTTTGCTTTTGCTGCCAACGCTTTTTCGGCCAGTTCTTGCAGGTGCAAATCAAGAGTGGTTACCACGTTGTACCCGGGCTCCGGCGGGGTAACCAGTTTCTCCGACGTTTTCCGGCCATCCTTGTCGAAGGTCAGTTTGTATTCGCCGTTCTTCCCGGTCAGCATCTCGTTGAATGTCTGTTCGAGCCCTTCGCGTCCCTCCGTTTGCGGCCAGATCGTTTCGTGGTTATCGACAATGCCGTCGGGATTGCGGCCGGTTTTTCCAGTGTAACCAACAATCTGACCGGCAACCTTTCCGTTCGGATAAATCCGGACGTAAACAGGTCGCACCATCATGCCGGAAGGCAGCTTATCCTTGATCCCTTCGTACTCCTGCGGCGTGAGGTTGGGTGCGATCTCAAATGGCATGATGCCCCGGTTGCGGTAATGACGAAGGATCGCCTCATCGGAAACCCGGAACCTGCGTCCTATTAACTTCCCAGCGTCATCTATTTTTTCTCGCGTATAGCTAAGCGCCTGCGAATCGGAAAAGTTCAGCGGGGTCGGAAAAGTTATGCCCAGATTGTAACTGAGCCGGTTTTGCGCCAGCGGCACCCCGTTGCGGTCGGTGATCTGTCCCCGTGGCGCCGGAACGTCGAGCATAAACGTGCGCGCCAGCTTTTGCGTCTCAAAAGTGGGGACAATTGTCTCCTCTTCCGGCGGAGCGCTGGGACTGGGGTCAGGAGTTGGCATGAGCGTCTGTGCGTCCGCGATCGGCGACAGGGCAAATAGCCAGAACGGAATCCAGAGATTCCGCAGATTTTGGCAGATTCGAGTGCGACTCATTTAAGTAATCCCAACTTAGGCCTGTCATCCCGAGCGAAGTCGAGGGATCATGATACTCTCTTGGGGTTATTCCGCGGGATTCCTCGACTCGGCTTTGCGTGGCTCGGAATGACAGCCAATTTCGGCGACACTGCGGACAAATCAATGCCGTTGCAAAAAGCGGTGAACTTCTTCGGCCAATTTTCGGCCGATGCCTTCCGTGGATGCGATCTCCTCAACGGTTGCCCGGCGGAGCCGATTTACGGAGCCAAACCGCTGTAGCAACAAACTTTTCCGGTTCTGACTCACACCCGGGCAATCGTCGAGAATACTTTCTTCCACTCGTTTTTTCATGAGCAGTTGGTGATAGGCGTTGGCAAACCGATGCGCCTCGTCTCGAATGCGCTGAAGCAATCGCAGCGCAGGAGAATCCATTGGAAGTCGCAACGGCAACGCACGGCCAGGTCGATAAATCTCCTCGTGTTCTTTCGCCAGACCGATAATCGGAAGATCGTGCAAGCCCAGCCGCTGCAATTCGCGGCAGGCGGCTGAGAGCTGCCCTTTTCCTCCATCGACAATGATCAGGTCGGGCAGACGAACCGCGACAAAGTTCGTGTCAATCCGAGCGGAGTCGAGGAATCCCGTCGCGTTACGGTGCGGTTTCGCCGCGGGGTCCCTCGACTTCGCTTCGCTTTGTTCGGGATGACTGGAAATTCGCGCCAAGGCATCCGCCGCGTTCTCCTGCGAAAATTCCGCTGCGTCGGAATTTACGGCTCGGGCTTCAAGCAGAATCCGCGAATACCTCCGCCGCACGACCTCGGCCATGCTGGCAAAATCATCCTGTCCCTTCACGGTACGCACGCGATAGCGGCGATAATTGTTCTTGTCAGGAATTCCATCGCGGAAACAAACCATCGAGGCCACCACGTGTGTCGTGGAGATGTTCGAAATGTCGAAACACTCCATTACTCGAGGTGCATCTGGAAGATGCAGTGCGTCAGCGAGCGCCTGCACGTCCACCATCGGTTCAATGGTGCTGGATAAAGTGCCGCGTGTGAATCGGCGGGTCGGTCTTGTCGTATTGCGCAAGTCCGCGACCATGTTGCGAAGCTCGGCAGCCTTCTCGAAATCCATTTTCTCCGCAGCGGCGTGCATTTGTTCCTCTAGCGCGACGATCATCTCTCGCGATTTGCCTTCCAAAAATTCGCACGCTTGATGGACGCGCTCGCGGTATTGCTCGGCACCGGTCTCGCTCAAGCGGACCGGCACTTGATATGTCGAAGACTTCAATTCGCGCTCTGTCGGTGCGCCGCGCCCAAACGTGAGCACGCCGAATCTCTTGCGCATGAAATTCAGTGTTTGCCGCAACGCGCCGGCATGGGCGTATGGGCCGAAGTAGCGGCTGCCGTCGTTTTTTTGGAATCGGGCCAGGCGAAAGCGCGGCCACTCTTCCGACAGATCGACTCTGACCACGAGGAACCGTTTGTCATCGCGAAACGAAACGTTATAGCGCGGCCGGTATTCCTTGATCAATTTGCCCTCGAGCAAAATCGATTCCGCTTCGCTGCGGAC
>DATDAJ010000101.1:0-2346 GCA_036525475.1 Candidatus Udaeobacter sp. | reverse complement strand
CGATTGTTTGCGTTTCGCTGCGCCAGTGCGAATGGAATAACGCAGACGGCCACAAGTAGAAACACATATAACAGGCTGCGGATAAAATGTGCGGTGATAGAACGATTGTTTTGCTTTTTCATTTAGGTTGCCTCCTTTGAATTGGTTTTTCCTTAGTCGAAAGGATTGAAATTTGTCGCTTCAAACCCCTAGGTTTGCCCAAAGAGACTTGCCGCCATTGATGTGACTCGCTGTTACAGCTGGCGACAGCTTTCGATTTCCCTTCCCCATATTTCCTTCCCTTGCCTTTGATCGTGATCGCACCTCAGCTGTTGCTGGGTTTTAGTTTTTTTTAATTTTCTTTATCTAGTTTCGTGACGCGAATGAGAGACGAATCGCGAAGTTTGAATGGCCCCGCGTTCGCCATGATATCCGATTCGTGTTAATTCGTTGAGTTCCAAGTAATTTGAAAAGCCATGTCATTTAATCGTTTCGGACTTTTGCCCCAGGTCGTCCGTGGAACGCAGGCCATGGGATTTGTGGAGCCGACGCCGATCCAGCTTCGCGCGTTTCCCATTGTACTTGGCGGAAAGGATTTGATCGGCACCGCGCAAACCGGCACCGGCAAGACCGCCGCGTTTGCTTTACCTATTCTGACGTTGCTGGCAAAGCACGGGGATTTCCGTTGTCTCGTGCTCGAGCCCACGCGTGAACTGGCCGCGCAAGTTGAGACGGCATTTCGTGATTATGGCCGCTTCACGGATTTGCGAGTCGCGCTCGTGCACGGGGGTGTCGGTTACGGGAAACAACGCGAAGAACTCAAGCGCGGCGTCGATATTCTTGTCGCCACGCCTGGACGCCTGCTGGATCTGCTGGAGCAGCGTACGATGAGTCTCCGGGAGATAAAAATTCTCGTACTCGATGAAGTGGACCGGATGCTGGATATGGGTTTTCTGCCCGACGTGCGCCGGATCGTTGAGAAAATCTCAACAAAGCGACAAACTTTGCTGTTTTCGGCTACGTTGCCCCCGGAGATCGAACGCCTGTCGGCATGGGTGCTGCGCGATCCTGAGTTAGTGGAAATTGGCGTACGCCGTTCGCCTGCGGAAACAGTCACCCACGCGGTTTATCCGGTTGCCGCTGAACAAAAATTCGATCTGCTAATGGCTTTGCTCGAGCGAACGAATTTCGACAGCGCGCTGATTTTCTGCAGAACCAAGTACGGCGCCGATCGGATAGCCCACCAATTGAAGCAGGGTAAGCACGCGGTGGCGGTGTTGCATTCCAATCGGACACAGCGGGAACGGGTCGAAGCGCTCGAAGGCTTCAAGAGCGGCAAATATGAAGTGATGGTGGCGACCGATATTGCATCGCGGGGACTCGACATCGCAGGTGTGAGTCACGTGATCAATTACGATGTGCCCGAGCATCCCGAAGATTACGTCCATCGGATCGGGCGCACGGGACGGGCGCAAAATGTTGGCGACGCCTTCACACTTCTGAGCGGCCAGGAGTTGCCCGCGTTGCAGGCGATTGAACGTTTCATCGGCCAGAAAATTCCGCGATTGAAATTGGAAAATTTCTCCTACCTATACACGGCACTCTTCGAGTCGGAATCAGCCACAAGCGGCCGGCGCACAATAGGTGGCGGAAGAACTCATCGCGGATATTCATTCGGGCGCAGGCGGTAACTCAGATTTCTGGCTGTTGGAAGGCCGCGTGCCGCTATCAGGTTGGAA
Organism: Candidatus Udaeobacter sp.; assembly: GCA_036525475.1. GTDB lineage: Bacteria > Verrucomicrobiota > Verrucomicrobiia > Chthoniobacterales > UBA10450 > Udaeobacter. The sequence continues at coordinate 628 of DATDAJ010000101.1, read as the reverse complement.
GATAGGCATCCTGCCTATCTAGGACGACGAGCTTCCCAGCTTGTCGTTTATGGAGTTCGGCAGGCAAGATGCCCGCCGGGCTGAGTCAGGCTGGAAGCCTGACCTCCAATTACATCCCAAATCGCTCGATTTGTTTGGGAGATGAGGTTTAATAGCGCCCTTATGTCCGAACCCAAAGTCGCTAAGGCTTCACAGACCGAGTTTGATCGGTTGCAGAAGAAGCTGGTGCCGTTGTGGAAATCGATCGAGCGATTCAACCAGGACCCGCAAACGATCGTGGTCGTACCTTCGATGTCGATCGACGCGATTGATTCGGGCGCAGTGATCCAGGCATACGAGGAACGGTTCCTATTTCTGTTACTGCTGCTGCGCCAGCCGCGGGCGCGCCTGATCTACGTGACGTCGCGAACGATTCTGCCGAGCATCATCGATTATTACCTCGATCTTCTTCCGGGCGTCATTCCAAGCCATGCGCGGCAGCGGCTTTTCCTGCCTTCACCCATGGACGGTTCAGTGCGCCCACTCAGTGAGAAACTTTTGGAGCGGCCACGGCTGATCGAGCGTATTCGCTCGCTAATCATGGATCCTGATCGGGCGCATCTTGTTCCGTTTAACACCACGAACCGGG
>DATDAJ010000100.1:0-4260 GCA_036525475.1 Candidatus Udaeobacter sp. | reverse complement strand
GGGAACACAACTTGATGTGCTGCAAGCAGCCGCCGACGTCACCCGTACGCGCACAACCCGATTGAGCGCGATCTATTTGCACAACGTCGCTCTCGCCCGCCTTACTCGCGCCTGCGCCAGTTCGGCCGAAGCGCTCAATTTCCGATCCGACGTCAAAGACGTGAAAAACGAAACTCGTAACGCTACGCACGCTGCCGACGTCGCTAAGCCGCCGGAAAAAATGACTCAACGATGAGGCTACCATTAAAATTGACGGCCAAATCTGTAGCCGTCGCCCTATGGGCGACGCGACGCGCATGTGTTGAACGCATGGGCCGTGCGCTTCCCACAGGGAAGCGGCTACAGCCAGGAGCGAGCGTTAATCTTTTCATTCTAATTCTGATCGCCTCCTTCGCGCACCCGACAAGGGCGGTCACTCTCCAAGAGGCCCTCCGCACCACGCTCGAAAGAAATCCCGCCATACTCGAGGCCAAAGCCGGTCTGGAACAAGCTGCCGGGAAGCGTTTGGTCTTTCGCTCCATCGTCTGGCCCGACTTCGACGTTGGCGTCCCCGCAGGTCTTCAATATGGCCACCGGGCCGGCGAGAGCGGAGCAAAAGGATTTGCCGTGGGTCGCGGGAATTTGGAACAGACGTTGTTCAATATGGCTGTGCCGCCGTCGCTTCGGCGTGGAGACATTGAGGTTCTAATCGCCCAACAGCAACTAAATGTGGCTGTGGTTGAACAGTTGCACGCCGCCCGGCTCGCGTTTTATGCGGCGCTTTACAACCGATCGCTGAAATCAATTCGAGACGAACAGCGACAGAAATTAGAAGAAAACGTTGCTACTCAGAAAAATCGGTTCGAAGCCGGGTTAGCCGATCGAAGCGCATTCACAAGCGCAACTGTCCAAGCCGACGAACTGGTTCCACAAAGTGAAGCCGCGCAGCGCGCCTATCGCGAAGCGCAATTGAATTTGGCGCAAGCAATGGGTATCGACCCTGCAAACTCATCGCTGCCGGAACCGGATGGCGAGCTGGAGTTTGTCCCAATGCATATCGATGTCGCTGCCGAAACAGCAGCAGCTTTACAGCGCAGGGTCGATCTCAAACTCGCCCGCTTGTTTGTGCGCGCTGCAAATGAAGATCAACGCATTATTGCAGCTGACTATTATCCCAGGCTCGTGGGAAGCGTCCACGGGGAATGGGTTCCGGTCAGTGGAATTCATCGACAGGAATCGACAAGCAAGACACAGGATTTCATTGGGTCAGAAGTTCGTGAAAAGGCGGCATACACCTGGCGTGTCATTGACAACGGAAAAGTCGGGGGCGCGATGCTGAGGGCACGAGCAGCGCGGGAAGAAAACGAACTGACATGCAGGAAATTGGAATCGAATGTGAGCCGCGAGCTCTCGCGGATCGCCAACCACGTTGAAGCAATCGTTGCCCGCGAAAAATCGCTCGCGTCCGCGTCGACTGCTGCAGAGGAGAGTGCCCGCACTGTTCGGGAAAATGTTGCAACCGGTCTAATCTCGTCGCTTGAGTACCGAGTGAGTCAAACCGCTTTTCTGACGACCAAGAGTGGCTTGCTCGAGGCTATTTATCAGCACAACGTCGCAGCCGCAGAATGGGACCGCGCAGCCGGCCGGTATTTTCAATTTTCATACGAAACTCGCAAACCGGGCTCGGAAGCGGATAAGTAGTCGAATCGCCAAGGGCTTCACAAGAACCGACAGATTTGGCAGCAGGGAAGCCGTCATTCCTGAAGGCTGCTGATCGAACGGATATCTTGGCTGCAGTGTCTTGGCAATAATGATCTCGAAGGTCTACGAACAAGACGAAACAAGTACGGCTACTGCCGGGCACGAGCGTATTGCAAACAACCGGAGTGGACATCAGACTAGTTCTCCAAAATTGAAATTGCCGGAATCAAAAACCGTTTTGTGGATAGGCGCAGCGGCGATCGTGCTCCTTTTTGCGCTCGCATATTTTTTTCTGATGCCAGTCGCGGAAGTGACGACAGTTCAGCGAGGGACGGCCATCTCGGCGGTTTACGGGACGGTGCGGATCGAACCCGCGTTTGTGGTGCGTGTGCGGGCGCAAAACGATGGGTTTATTCGGCTGGCCGAATCTTTCTCCGCCGGCCGCGGCGCTATCGGCAAAGGCGTTCAAAGGGGCGAATTACTAGCAACTGTTGCTGACGAAGAAACCTCCAGACAATTAAAACAAGCACGTACCGATTTGCAGGCAGCCGTTGACCGCGCGGCTCTTCCTCTCCCGTCTTCGGAGTTGCTCAAAACAGCGGAGGACAATCTACAACGGCTCGAAAAAGTTGTTTCCTCAGGGAACGTGCCCGCTGTTGAGTATCAGAAATCCAAGAACGAGGTAAACCGTTTACGCGGCGCGGTGGAGACAGAGCGCATCGAACGGGATCGCAATCTCAAGTCTCTTGAAGAAACTGCGAAGAAGCTCGAAGCGGAAATGAAGAATGCTGAAGTCCGCTCGCCGATTGAAGGAATTCTAACCAATGTTCAGACAATCGATGGCGAACTGGTCTCGGACGGGAATGAACTTTTCACCGTCTCTTCGCGAAAGACTTATGTACGCGGCGAAGTCAATGAGGAGGACGTAGGCGAAGTACAACCGGGAATGAAAGCAAAGGTCCAATTGTACGCCTACCGCACACGCACGTTCACGGGGGGCGTCACGTCAATCCAGCCCGCAGCCGATCCAACCACCCAGCGCTATACCGTTGTGTTGGAAATGGAAAATCCGCCCGACAACATGATGGTCGGAATGACTGGGGAAATGAACATCATTACCGGCGTGCACGAAAATGCCCTGCTCGTGCCAACACGCGCGCTGCTCGTCGATCAAGCGCTGGTAGTAAATGGAGGAATTGTGCAGCGACGAACCGTCACTGTAGGATTTCGCACTCTGGATTTTTCCGAGGCGCTCAGCGGTCTGGCAGACGGCGATCACGTAATCGTTTCCGATCAGGATAAGTTTCATTCCGGCCAGCCGGTGCGCCAGCGCATGATCAACGCGCCGCCTCCACCGAAAGCGCCGTGACACCCCCGCTTTACATTGCCCTGCGTTTTTTAACGCATCGCAAGCGGGCATTGCTTTTGAGTTTGAGCGGCGTCGTCTTCGGCGTCGCAATCTTCATCTGCACGCAGGCGCAGACGCAGGGCTTCTCTCGCTATTTCATCGAGTCCAACATCGGCAGCAATGGCGCGCTCGTCGTCAGGTCCCGTTTTAGGCCGCGATATGAGCCGCTCATGGTCGCCGCGAAGAATTCCAAGACGACCACTGGCCGCCGTCTCTATTTTGAAGGCATCACCAATCCCAACGAAATCATGCGGGTGAGCAGGCAATTCCCCGACGTCATTTCGTGTTCACCAGTTCTGCGCGGAACCGTAAGCGCCCGCGCGGGATTTGAGAATGCGACTGTCGATCTTTACGGCATCGATCCCGCCCTGCATGCACGAACTACAGATATCGTGCACCAATTGATTGACGGCAGCTTTGACGACTTTCGGAATAACACCAGCGCCATCATTATCGGTTCGCGCCTGGCAGATCTCCTTCAGACTAGCGTCGGTGACACTGTGCAATTGCTCGCCCCTAATGGTGAGTACTGGCGATTCAACATTGCAGCGATCGCACGTGCAGGGATTGGCTCGATAGATTCGACTCGTATTTACTCGCACGCCAAGATTGCACAGGCGTTGCTGCAACAGCCCTCTGGAGCGACCATGATCATCTACAAACTGCGCGACCGGAATCGTGCACCGGTGTTGGCCAGGCGATTCGAAGCGCTTTTCCAGCATAATGCTCTCAGCTGGCAGGAACGCGAGGAGAGCACGCTTCAGCTTTTTTTAACCTTGCGAATGTCCGTTGCGATTACAGTTTCGCTTATCATTCTACTGGCCGGCTTCGGAATTTTTAATGTCCTTACGATGTCGGTCCTCGCGAAAATTAAAGAGATCGCGATTTTGCGTTCCATGGGGTACCGCCGCACAGACATCGGTGCAATCTTCCTTTGGCAGGGCGCTTTGATCGCTGCGGCTGGATCGGTGCTCGGTTGCGTGCTCGGCGCGTTGATGACCTGGGGTGTATCGCACATTCCCATTCGTCTGCGCGGGTTGCTCTACACAAATTATTTTTTGGTGACGTGGGATTGGCGCCATTATGCGTTTGCGACGTTACTCGCGCTTCTGGCCGTGTTCATCGCCAGTTATGTCCCGGCACGGCGCGCCGCTGAGTTGCCACCAGTGGTC
>DATDAJ010000099.1:0-3703 GCA_036525475.1 Candidatus Udaeobacter sp. | reverse complement strand
TTCATCCATGCCCAAAGCTCGAGCCAGCTGCGCAGCCCGCTCAATGCCTAGTGGCTTGTTGATCTGTTTACCGCGTCTCGCTCTATGCGGGGCGAGGCGCACAAATTTGCCTTCCAGCTGACATTCGACCGGCCAAAAGCACTTGTTAGGTTGAAGGCGTCGGTTGCGGGAAGTCTGTTTGTCGAACAAGTGCTCGAAAGCTGCGTAGGGGCAGCCGCTTGGATTTTGTTCCAGGCAAGCGACGACCGCTTTAGGAATGGGCGCCTTGTATGCCGGCATGTTGGCGGCAACGCTAGGATTCACCATGTATAGAAGCAGGAAATTTACCAGGTATATGGCCGGGCTTATCGGTGGTCCGTAGAATTCCGTGGTGTCCTGAAGACTCTCGGAAACTTCCGATTCCTGTGCGACCAACGGACCCGCCCGGAAGAAAACCGCGATAGTTAGTGTTACGGATAGAACTGCTACGACTCGATTTCGCATGAAGGTATTTATTTCGAGGCGCGACCGTATATCAGGCGCAACGGCCTCGGTCAAGCTGCTCTGCACTCCGGGGAGCGGACAGCTGCTCTCGGATGCGGACGGCGCGTAATGCACGTCATCGCTCTCGGAATGACAAGCGTGAGTTGGCAGGCATGCGCAACCTTGCGAGAGGTGACCGCCGATCTTATATTTAGAACGCGCGCTCGGCGCGAGAGAGTTAGGAGGTCATTATGCCAACGACAATTGCTGCTCCAAAAACCAAAACAACTCCGGCGATGCAGGAAGATTTTTTGCCGCTAGAAGGGACGGATCACATCGAGTTTTACGTTGGTAACGCCAAGCAGGCGGCGCATTTTTATCAAAGCGCGCTCGGTTTTCAGCCGGTGGCCTATAGCGGACCCGAAACCGGGGTGCGAGAGCGCGCCAGCTACGTGGTTCGGCAGAACAAGATCACGTTTGTGTTGACCACACCGCTTCGCGCGAAACACGCAATTTCTGATCACATTCTTAAGCATGGCGATGGAGTGAAAGCGATCGCGTTGAAAGTGAAGGATGCGACTTCTGCCTGGAAAGAGACCACGAAGCGCGGGGGCAAAAGTTACATGGAACCGAAAACGCTCAAGGACGAGCACGGCAAAATCGTTCTGAGCGGGATCCATATTTACGGCGAAGTCGTTCACGTGTTTGTCGAGCGCGATGATTACACGGGACCGTTCATGCCGACGTTTGTGAAATGGGAGCCGTCGTTCCGCGCGGCGGAAACTGGGCTGCAGTACGTGGATCACTGCGTCGGCAACGTAGGATGGAATCAGATGAACCCGTGGGTGAAGTTTTATGAGGAAGTGATGGGCTTCCGCAACATTCTTACCTTCGACGATAAAGACATTTCGACTGAGTACTCCGCGTTGATGAGCAAGGTGATGAGTAACGGAAACGGATTTGTGAAATTTCCGATTAACGAGCCAGCTGAAGGCAAAAAGAAATCGCAGGTGGAAGAATACCTCGACTTTTATGATGGCGAAGGCGTGCAGCACATCGCGATGGCGACGAACAACATCATTGAAACGGTGACCCATCTTCAGAATCGCGGGCTCGAGTTTCTGAAAGTGCCTTCGACTTATTACGATACCCTGCTCGATCGCGTGGGTCACATCGACGAAGAACTGAAAGCGTTGAAGGGACTCGGGATATTGGTCGATCGCGATGATGAAGGTTATCTGCTCCAGATTTTTTCCAAGCCGGTGGAAGATCGCCCGACGCTCTTTTTCGAGATCATTCAACGCAAAGGCGCGAAGAGCTTCGGGAAAGGCAATTTCAAAGCGTTGTTCGAGGCCATCGAACGAGAGCAAGCGGCGAGAGGAAATTTGTAATTTGTCATGTTGAGCGAAGCGAAACATCTCAGATTGTCTCTTGGCAGAGAGCATACGCGAGAGAAGCGAATGATCAGAGATTCTTCGCTCCGCTCAGAATGACAACCTAAACAAAGGAGGATCGATCATGCCGTACTACCAAAAACTTGGCGAAATACCGCGAAAGCACCACATCTGGTTCCACCGCAACGGCGCTGGACCGGGTTACAAGAACGAAGGCATCTACTACGAGCACGTAGTTACGACCGAAGGTTTCAACGAGGCGTTTTCAATCATGTATCATCTGCGGCCGCCCACACGGGTCCGTAACGTGAAGCTCCTGAAGTGCGAGGAGCTAAAGAAAGCCACCGACAGCCCCTTGCGGCACCATCATTTGAAAACGGCCGACATTCGTCGCAAAGGAGATCTCTACACCGGCCGCGTTCCGATTTTGTTTAACCAGGACGTGATCGCGTATCGCGCGCGCCCTGAAAAAGCTTACGACAAATTTCAATATTATCGCAACGGCGGCGCGGACGAGATCATATTCGTATTCAAAGGCGGCGGCACACTCGAGTCCGTTTTCGGTAAACAGCGATACCGTGCTGAAGATTACATTGTGATTCCGCGCGGCATCACGTACCGCCTCGTACCCGACAATGTTGAGGAGGAAGATTATTTAATTCTGGAATCGGTCGGCCCGGTCCGAATTCCGCACCGTTATCTAAACAAAGAGGGCCAGATCAAAATGGGCTCGCCTTACTCGGAGCGCGATCTCCATGGCCCAACAGAACCGCTGGCGATCGACAGGGATGAAGATACCGAAATTTTAGTGAAGGACGGCCCGCGCTGGACGCAGGTGACAATGGCGCATCATCCATTCGATGTCGTCGGCTGGGATGGCTACGTTTATCCGTTCACGTTTAATGCGCAGGACTTCGAGCCGATCACTGGCACGGTCCATCAACCGCCGCCGATCCATCAGACATTCGAGATTCGCGGTTACGTCGTTTGCACCTTTGCGCCGCGTATGCTCGATACGCATCCCGAAGCCGTCAGAATCCCGTGGGTGCACGACAACGTCGAGGCCGATGAAGTTCTGTTTTACGTCCGCGGCAATTTCGGATCGCGTCGCGGGATTGAACCAGCTTCGATCACGCTGCATCCGCGCGGGATTCCGCACGGGCCGCATCCCGGCACGATCATCGCGAGCAAGAATGCTACGCGAACAGAAGAGCTGGCGGTGATGTTCGACACGGAACATACACTCGAGCTTACCGAGCAAGCTGTTGCGCTCGACGACCAAAAATATCCGCAGAGCTGGCTGGATTAAAGACCTTGTCATTCCGAGCGAAGTCGAGGAATCCCATGGCATAACCCTGATGCGGCCGGCCGGATGTCTCGACTTCGCTCGACATGACGGCCCATTTGTGATGGTGCGTACACCGGATTACTTTCAGTAACACCTTATGATTCAACGCCGCAATTCCAATCTCGATCTTGAAGAACGACTCATGCGTGAAAGGAATCGCTTGGAGGAAAAGGATCTCGACCGAATCGCCAACGCATATCGCGAACTGCTCGATACGATAGGCGAGGACGTCGATCGCGAAGGCCTGCGACGAACACCGGATCGTGCCGCGCGCGCCCTTGAATTCCTCACACAAGGTTACCGGCAGGACTTGGAGGAGATCATCAATGGCGCAGTTTTTGAATCTCCTGCGAGCGAGATCATTCTGGTCAAAGACATCGAGCTTTATTCGATGTGCGAGCATCATCTGCTTCCTTTCATCGGCCGAGCGCATGTGGCTTACATCCCAAACGGCAAAGTGATCGGCCTTTCCAAGGTGGCGCGTATTGTGGATGTGTTC
>DATDAJ010000098.1:0-2491 GCA_036525475.1 Candidatus Udaeobacter sp. | reverse complement strand
TGCTTCGTGGTAGGAAATTTCCGGGTAGCCGATGCTCAATTTCCGGGCGATTTCCAGCGTTGCAGCCTGCTGATCGACTGCATCAATCTCGATTTGCGCGCCAATCTTTCGCGCGTGATCCACGAGCAACCGCGGAATATCGCCGGAACCCGTGGCAAGATCGACCACGCGCATTTGCGCGCCGGGCATTATCCAGCGCCGAATGAAAGTGCAAACGAGATAGTGGCTGCCGAACCAGCGATTAAGTTGTCGAAGCCGTTCAAGATCCCGCTCCAACTCGCGCGAAACCGGTTGCGGCCGGTCCATCATTTCCAGAACGGCCGGATCGAAGCTGCGCTTCATCAGATTAAGGTAGGGGCGGTTCACCCGAACCGCCTTGGGGCGATTGAGGTCAGTCGCCCCTACCCAGGAACTTCTGCCAGGATTCCGGCAACTCGGCGTTTTCTACGTCGCTCGCGATGCGTCCCTCGAATTCGGGTTGGAAACTCGTGCTTGTCCCGTAAACCATGATGACATCTTCTCCTCCTTCGGCGCGAAGCGCGTGCGCCACACCCGCAGGAATCACAACGCCGACGTTGTTGCTGCCGCGATGATTGTCACCCTCGACGAAGAATCGCATCACCCGCCGCGGCAATCCTGCCCGGATGTCGCACAAAATCATCTCAACGCGTCCCTGCAAAAAGAACATCACGTCCCATTGCTCGTCATCGTAACGGCGCAGCGAATAGTTTTCCGGTTCATCGGCGAACAAGCGGCGAAGCCAATCCGCCGCAGCGCTGCCTTCCGGCACACTCGGCGGATGCACGTGAAAACCTTTCGCTGTGTACGCGAACATCCGCGCAGCCGACCATTGCTTCGGCCACAGGCCAATCCGAGCGAGAATCCCTTCGTCGCGTCGCACAAATTCCCCGAAGCAGCCACGATGACGCTGCGGGTGAATTTTTCGCGCGAAAATTTCCACGCCGGGTATCCAAGCTTCCTGAATCTCGCGCTGGTTCTTGTCGGCGGCTACGAGTTCGCCCGCGTCCACGCCTCGTTGTGCCAATTCCTGCGCGAATGATGCCGTACGATAATCACGAGGGCTGAGTGCGTCTTGTGCACCAGGGTCGATCCCCTGCCAGAGATTTTCGTCGCGCTTGGTCATGTTACTAATGTCATTCTGAGCGAAGCGAAGAATCTCGGATCATCTCCGCGCCGTTCGGGTGACCAGACAATACCAGAGATGTTTCGCTTCGCTCAACATGACGGCGATATTTACAGGGTATTGCTAGCGAGAAATCGGCGCGTTCGCGAGAGAAAATTCGGTCCCGTGCATACTGCCGTCGTGGTGCATTAATGGCCGCGAGTGCGCAAGATTACCTTGCCGTCCCTGATTTCGCCATCGGTTACTCCGTACTGGTTGGCATATTTGATCACGTAACTTCGCAGCGATCGCCCCACTCCCGGTAATCCCCAGTCCAGCAGACCGGCGGGAATTCCATGGCCGTTGAGTGTCACCTCGCTCAACTGCACGCTGGTCGCGTTGGTTCCCGGCGGCGCCACTATCGTGACAGCGGCGTTCAAATACCGATCACTCAGACCAAATGCGCTCCGAAATGGGACGTCCAGTCTTTCCAGCGGAATGGAGAACTGGGCCTGCAGGACGGTGTCATTGATGCCAACAGAAGCTGTGCCACGCGATTTCCGATTGGCCGCTATCAGCGCGTTGATGTCCGCGGCGGTCAACTCCACCTCGGTTTGCTCGTGAGCGCGGGCCGCTTTTTTCATCGTATCGAAGCGTTTGCGAACCTCGGCGCTTTTTTTGCTCGGCGCGGTCATGCTAGTTTCGCCAGGCGTGGCGGCTGCAGTTTCGCTGGATGCAGAAGTTTCAGGGATCGGTGCCGGTTTATTAGACAGATAGACGTGACGTAGCCCCCAATATGTTCCGCCAACCCCTACCACGACGAAGAGGATCGCAAGTACGATTAGGAACAGGCAGCCTTTTCCGAAACAGCCTATTCCTCGTTTTGGCGGCGGCTCAAGCAGGGCGTTCATTTTCGTGACTCTATGTGTATTCTGGCCTGCGCAATAGTCAGCTTGTCATGCAGACTGCGCAATTCTTCGCAGAGGGTCCAGCTTAGGACTCATGTAAAGTGATGTCACGCGAACGTGTAATCAAGAAGTGCGCAAGCGCGGTTTCCAACGCGAGCATGATCGTCCAGATGCGAACGTCATTGAGGGGTCTTTGGAGTGGTGGAGCCTTGTTCGCTGGCGTGACTTCCTATCATCCGGCCAGCCTGGCAACGACCATAACAATGACACTGTCAGTAGCTGGCCGCCTATCAGAGCTTCACGCGGATAGTAAGATTGTTTCGACTCGGCACCTAATCGTTCGCTTCCTGCGCGCGGAAAGTAGCCGGTAGGCTATTTCTAGCACTTACTAATCCAGATCGTACACTTCTACCAGAGCGACTCCAGTGATAATGTTTTTGCCGCGGACAATCCCGGTGTA